>NZ_JBAFWX010000003.1:0-10000 GCF_036576145.1 Bartonella eidoli
GGATGTAGTAATGAAAGAGTAGAGAGACTTAATGAATTATTGTTCAATATGAATAAAAGATCAAAATAGCAAAAAATTAAGCAATTTTACTATACAATCCAAAAACGAAATAAAGAAATAGAACCAAAATGAATTCATAAGATATGAAAATAATTGATCTTCTAAAATGAAATACTACAACACAGCAAAAGGATTATATTGTCAATGTAAACTTTGGGTTTCCGCGATAGCATCTTTCATAGCTAAAAACTGTTCCATTGCAAGTTCAACCCATTTTTCTCTTGCAACATTCATCAGAAGATAAGAGTATTTCGTCGTAAATTGCAGTAAGCAAACCCTTAGCACACAAGTCATTATTTCTGACTTCAAGATATTTCTTGCAACATCGTACTGGTCTTGGCTAATGCCTGATGCCCTTGTCTATATCCAAATAAAAAAGCCTCCCTGATAAATGCCAGGGAAGAGACTATTAACTTCTTCCATAGTAAAACCCAAATGCTTAGCACGCATTTTTATAGAATCATCACCCAAGGCAAGATCAGAAGTTTGACAATTCTTCTCTTACATTGGACAATCTCATTTTTGAACTTAAAATGGGGATAAAAAGCAATTTTCTATATAAAAAAGCTTATTTGCAAAAATACTCTATCTCAACTCTGAAATACGCATAATTTTTTATCTTGTAAAGTTATCATAAATGCAGCTTTCATTCAGTACATTTTCAAAATTAGGAAGAGAAAGAACCTAAGAAGGATTATAGCGACCTTCCAATACGCTGACGAAGCTCTAAAAAGCAAAAACATGATCTATAAGATAAGCTAATGCCGGGAATTTCACTTACAATATAAACCAAGAGAAAACAATTATCGATCTACGATCTGAGACTTTAGCATCACCCGTTCTGTTCCCAAAATTCAAATTGAAAAGAGACGGTAAAGATTTGAGCACAAGAGCATATATGATCAAATATTCAAAAGACAAATATGTTCTCTTTTATCTTTTTTATAAGCAGAAACTCCTAAGTCTAATCCCATAAAATCAAAAAGCCTAAGGCCTCATACTCTAACCTTATTGACCGCTTCTACTCTAATGTGGCGGAGAGGAAGAGATTCGAACTCTCGAGAGCCTTTTGAGCCCTACTCCCTTAGCAGGGGAGCGCCTTCGACCACTCGGCCACCTCTCCAAGAAGGGTGAATAAACGGTATCAACAGAAAGTTCAAGACATTTTCTCTTTTTTTTTCTTATATTTAGAAATTTTTCTTTTGTATTTACAAAATAAATCAAAATCTAACATGTGAAATTGTGTTTTTTTTATCACATTGTATTTAATAGTGCATGAATATCATCAAAAAAGACAATTTCGTATTTGTATATCTTTAAAAGGCCAGTATAGGCAGAGTAACGAGTATTGCGTATTTTTGTCTTTTAATAAATTGGCCAAAAATATTGAACTGCAATTAGACTACCTTTACTGGAGACACCATTATGAATATTAAATCTTTCTTTCTCAGCTCTACAGCAGCTTTTGTAGTAATTTCTGGAGCACAAGCAGCTCCAACAGTTACCACAAAGTCAGAACCTGCAAAGTATGTTCGTGTTTGTGATGCATATGGTAAAGGATATTTTTATATCCCTGGAACAGAAACCTGCATACGTTTATCAGGAAGTGTCCGAGCTGATGTAGAAGGTGGTGATAACATCGATGCAAAAACCGATGCAGATTTAGAAAATAGTAAAAAAACCTATGGTGTATCTACACGATTAACGGTTGTTTTTCAAACCGCTTCTGAAACAGAGTTAGGAACACTGCGTTCATATGCACGTTTCTACTCACAGTGGAGTAATGGTAAAGATTCGGCTTATGCAAAACTTTCAGCAGCTTATCTTGAACTTGGTGGTTTTCGCGTAGGTCTTGACGATACAATTTTCAACAGTTGGACTGGTGGTTATGGTAACGTTCTAAACGATGACAGTATAGCACCTGCAGGTGTTACACGCACTAATTTTATTTCCTACACTTTTAATGACGAAAGTGGCTTTTCCGCTATTATTGGAGCTGAGCTAGGAAATGCTTCAGGCAATAATAAAGATGACTCATTTTTCATCAAAAATGACAAAATATCTTCTATTAATGCTGATGACCTTCCCCCTCTGAGTAAACAAACTAAAGATTATACTTCTAATTTAATTTTTGGTATAAAATTTATCCAAAAATGGGGTGGTTTTTCAACAGTTGCTGCTTATGACGCTTATTACAAAAAATGGGCGGGTAAGTTACGCTTAGATTTCAATGTCAATAATGATTTAAACCTCTGGGTCATGGGAGGCTATAAAAATAATGTTGATTACTACGCATCAATAATAGAAGATGAAACCAAAAATGAACGGTTTCTTTCACGAAAAAATACCACAATCTATGCAAATTGGGGCGGTAAATGGGCTGCATGGGGCGGTGCAACTTATAAAATTAATTCACAAGCAAATTTGAATGCTCAAATTTCTTATAGTGCTGTAAAAACCTTTGCAACTTCTGTAAATGTCTCATACACGTTGGTTCCAGGACTCGTAATTACACCTGAGCTGACTTATATTTCTTGGAACGATGATCGTATTCTCAACGGCAGCGAAGGCAATACAGTTTATAAACATTCTCTGAATGGGAAAAGTGCTTTGCAAGCTATGATTCGTATCCAACGTTCATTCTAATTCTCTTGAACAAAGATTTTAGACTGGCAATTTATGTTGCCAGTTTTTTTATTTTCAATAACCTATAAAACGAATTACAATAATACAAAGAATGATAAAGAAAACTATTCAAAAATTTTGTTTATATAACAAATAATAATGAAAATTATCCCTCT
Source organism: Bartonella eidoli (assembly GCF_036576145.1). NCBI lineage: Bacteria > Pseudomonadati > Pseudomonadota > Alphaproteobacteria > Hyphomicrobiales > Bartonellaceae > Bartonella > Bartonella eidoli. The sequence continues at coordinate 2,862 of NZ_JBAFWX010000003.1, forward strand.
CAATAACTTCCTGCTAAACATTATATTTAATTAGAAAAGTTAAAAACAAACGCTATTGTTCTTTAAATAGGAACACAACAGATTAAAAAATTATTACATAATAATTAGCTAGTTAGCTTTAAAATATCTATAAAATGATCTAAAAAAGTATAATAAGGACATAGTGTACTCTCATTATATTTTTAGCAATACACTGGCTTTTCTTCTATTATCGAGCTTTTTCTGCGTATCAATAATATAAAAAAATATAAACAACCATTTATCTTTTTAGTATCCAATCTTATAAAACATATAAGTGGATTATAATGTACTCTCTTTCATAAACGCCTAACTGCTGGATACTCTTCATTCATAGTCTTCTTCTTTTGCAATGCTTTTTTAACAATAGACATACCACAATAAAAAACACACTTTCAAATTACTGCTATGAACCACTGTTGCTTTTCCGCTAACGCTTTCCAGACCTGCATTATGATTAAATCAAAGATAAGCCTTCTCTTAGAGAATAACTATTATTGCAAATAAAATCAAAAAACACTAATCCTCCCCCCAATATACATTCTGATCTCTCCATATTTCAATGAAGGATAAGCTGAGTTAATTTGAGGGAAAATATTTATCTACCAACGCATAAATGATTGCAGCAGTTTCAACATCCAGAATTCCATCATAATTTTCTTGACGAAAATGAAGCTGAAATGCCCTAATTAAATTCTTATATCCACTTTCAGTACATGCAATCGAAATATCGTATCCATAACATCCCAATTTACCTAAAACATCCATCGTATCTGGAAAAATTTTAGAAAACTCCTCTTGATAATAATCCTTTAGGCTATCATCATACCATGCCCCTACACCTGCCTCATAAAGCTCTTTCCATGGAAATGCTGCACCTGGATCACTCTTTCGTCCAACCGCAATATCGCTATGGCCAACAACATCGACTGGCATAATATCCGGATACCGCTGAAGAATATTCAACGCAAGCTCTTTAACTGCATCAATTTGTATTGGATTATAAGGAGGAAATACAAATCCTTCATTATCATAAGTAACTACATCAACGGTTTTAATCGGAGGAACTGAACCACTCATGCCATCATCTTCAGCCAAACAAACAATATCATTTTGTAACTCGGGCTTATCGATATCAACCGGATTGAACATGCGCACATCCTTCAAAGCAGATTCAACATAAGTCTCTTCTGAAGAAGAAGAATGACCAGTCGCTAGATTAACTATTTCAATTCCAATGGACGTATCATTCAAATTACTGCGTCCAGCCCATGAACTGACACCAGCATGCCAAGCCCTTTCATTCTCATCAACAAGATTAAAAATACGCATATCCTGAAACCCTGCCTCAATATAGGTTTTGTCAGTAGGATCAGGAACAAGATAATGAGAACTAACCTTATCTCCTGTAAGCGCTATAACCGATTCTTTAAAATTAATTGCCGTATAATGCATAACGAGAAAACGAACACGACGATTAAAGCTCTTGACAGAGCGATAGCTATTATAATCAATCTGATACATAAAAATCTTTCCTTTTTATCTAATTCTCAATTAATATCATCATATATCAAGGATACACAAAAACAGCGTTAGCACTATTTTGAAAGCTCTCGCATTACTACATTCTGACATCCAAATATCAAAATTCGCAATTTCACGCCAAACAGGATATTGATAAACTATCAAAGCGATTATCAATAATGAGTATAAGCACTAATTTTACAGCTTCCACACACAACAAAAGTGGCCTTGAGAATATTTAAGAGCTTCAGAGAATTACTTCCTTTCTTGGATAAAGGCTTAAAAGATTGAAATAAGAAAAATAAATAAAATGTAACGAAACAGATGATCAAAATATCAACTTGCCTTTATAAACAAAAAACAGCTTCTCTTCTTAACAATCTAAGTAACCCGTAACCGCACTCACACATATGCAGCACAACATCCAATCGACTTTACAATGATATCAATTTAAAAACGTGTTTATGACAAATTTACGACAATTTAGTGATCAAACTTGATAGTCACTCGGTTTTCATTGAAATAGAGCTTTTATCTTAATGCTGTAGAAAGTAGAGTAACTCAAGTAATCGAGTTTTTTCTTAACTTACCAATGGCTATAATCTATCCTGCAAAAAAGCCTTTTTCTACAGTATTTACAAAAATCTTTTGATTTAAAATATTTTAGAATTTTCGTTTCTAATGTAAATAAAAATCTCTTTCTTCAGAATTTCGGTTTTACTCTTAGTATTTAAAACCTTAAATAAAAATTTAAATTCAATCATATTCGTTATAAATTTTTTTGTAACTTTTATCTCCATATAAAAATGGCTAAAATGAAAGTATATAGACTATATAACCTCTTACAACTGATTGAATATAAAACGCTTGCATTTATAAATTGCTAGAACTATACTAACCTTTTCTTATATAATACGCTAAATTATGAAAGAACTATTTAAGAGATAAAACTATAAACGCATAAAAATACTTTATATGATTGGAATATTTTGTAAAATTTCATCAGAAACTTTACAATTTAATAACTTGTAATCAACTTCAAAAATTATAATATGTTGTTATCCACATTTTATAAAGAAAAATATTCCTTTTCTCAAATAAACTCGTACTACCTTCTATCTTACCTGAACATGAATTTATCCATAAGATACAATCCAATGGGTACTATAGTAAAATCAGATTCTATACTATTATTACTGTTAATGCCCAGAACAAAAGACTTTGATACAGTGACTCTGAATCTAATGATTTTAAAACTATTTTCGATAATTTAACATGAAGTCGCTAAAACTTCTTCCAAAAAAACTTATATAATATTTAAAATAGCAACCATATCTCATACAATAGAATATTTTTGTAGCCTTTATACTTTTCATCAATTTTTATTTTACAAAATATTTTAAAATTAACCAATCTGCATATTCACGTAAGACTACATCTAAAAATGGTCTTGTATATGAAAAAACGATATGATTTTCCTTATAACCTTCAACTCTTACAGTCATTTTAGCACGACCAAGACTTTTGTCCTGTTGTTTTAATATTTTCAAAGAAGGAGATAAATCAACATAAGCTTTAACTTGCGGAATATCTTCTGTCCTTTTTTCCATTGGTTGAAAATACTCTGCAAGCAGTGGATCATTCGTAGACCAACAAACGATTACCTCCTCCTTCGCTAATTGTTCGCGAGCAGTGGTAATCTCTTTACCAACTAAATAAGGGGCAAAATGATTTTCAAATTTTTTAATTAAATGTGGGGCTAAAGGTATAGACGATTGACCGGTAAGTTGTACAATAACATAAGGACTTCTCCATAAAAAATGCCGCTCAAATGCCTCATTTGCAAAATAGCGATCAACCCAACTAGCAATTTTACTTTCACCAATTCCAATTAAAGTCCATGCATATTGAACGCGTTGCACAGTAGAATAATCTATTTTTTCTAAATAATCCTCTAAAAGAGGAAGGGCTTGTGTAGGCGGACCAGGAAGAACCACCAGAGAACTGCCATCACAAGAAAGATAAAAACCAGGTGCTGTCCCAGTAGGATTATCAAGAACTTTTGCTATCTCAGGAAATAATGCTTGACGAGCATTATTGTTATCTGGAATAACACCTAACCGTCGTAATTGACCTTTTATCGTTTGCCAAACAACTTCATTATGAACCAATGGCTGCTGCACAGCTTGAGCAATAGCGTCACGTGTCCTATCATCTGATGTAGGCCCCAATCCTCCACTAACAACGATAATATCTTCCTGCCCCAAACAAGCAATGACAGTCTCACTAATTTTTTGTAATTGATCGGCACAAACAAAGTGCCGCATCACGCGAATATTTCTTTTTTCTAAGCTTTGACTCAAATCCTGTAAATTTGTATTCAAATATTGTCCCGAAAGAAGTTCATCTCCAACAGTAATAATTGCAGCACGACAAACAGATAGAGGCTTCACACAAGAACTAAGAACAGACTCAGCCATTTGACGCGTAGTAGCTAATCCTTCCAGATCACAGGTAACAGTTCTTCCAGCACAGATCACTCGATCAACACTATCCGATAGTTGTTGCGCTTCATCCTTAAAACCTAAATGATCTAAAAGTAAAGCAGTGGTATAAAGCATAGCAGCAGGATTTGCTTTATTCTGTCCAGCAATATGCGATGCACTTCCATGAACAGGCTTAAAACAAGCAATTTTATTTCCCACATTTGCACTGGGTGCAAGCCATACTCCTCCCATTACTCCAACAGCAAAATCAGAAAGAATATTGCCGAACATATTTTCAGTAACAATCACCTCAAAACGCTCTGGTTCAGTTGCAATCCATAAAGCAATTGCATCAACACTGTGAATCTCTGCTTCTATTTCTGGATAATTTTGAGCAACTTGTTCAAAAACTTTTTGAGAAAATTGACCATTTTCCCTTATAATATCCAGCTTATTAGCCAAAGTAACCCGCTTAAAATTATGAGACCGTGCATAAGAAAAAGAATATTCAAATAACCGCTCTAAACCAAAACGTGTCTGTAAATGAACCGTCCATGCGGCCTCATCAATACCATATTTTTCCAAATTAGAATGTTTTAGCCATGTTTCCTTTTCATGAGTTAGAGCGCAAAAATCTAACCCAGTATACAAATGCTCAGTATTTTCTCTGATAATACAAAAGTTAAATGGTTTCTTTGGACCAGTTATGTATCTTATAGGCCGTATATTAGCAAACAAATCTAATTTCTGACGAAGTTGAATAATGGGAGAAATATACGTGGAACCATCTTCTCTTAAATGTGGTGCAAATTCTTTTAAAGCCTCTTCCTTCCCTTTACTGGTCACAGAACCAAGTAAAATAGCATCACTTTCAGTAATTTTTTTCCAAGTCGCTTGAGGAATAACATCTCCTTCCTGTTTCCAACACTCCCAACCAATATCACCATAGATTAACTCGATAGGTAACTTGAACTGATTTAAGACCATCAAAGCAGCATCACATACTTCCGGCCCTACCCCATCACCAGGCAATACAAGAACCTTCTTTTTCATAATTCATTGATCCATTGACTGATCAAGACTGTACACACCATAAAACAAATTATTCCCACGGTTGCATACTTATATAAAAGAGCACCTTATGCTTGCATTTTAAACAATAATTGTAAATTTTATTGTCTGAAGTTCCCAACTGAAACTTTTTTCTAAAAAAAAATAAAAGCTCTCTAATACGCTTGATACCCTCATTCAAAACACTTAACTCTAACAAAGACTAAAAATGCTTTTTTTTATAGGTTTAATTGTTATCTTTATGTAAAGATCATAATTTTTGTTAGAATCTCTTCTCAAAAACTTTAACACATTAGACAAAAATATCTAATATTTCCAAAATTTCTAAAAACATTCTTTTCCAATAAAGTCAGAAAACATTCAACGTTTTATCGCACAAGATATCTAGATACAGCAAGTAAGCTTATACATTTGAAAGCGACCTTGCTAAATTTATACTAATATTCCATAAGTAAGATCATATACTTAATAATAAGAAATCTCTTAAGCACAAACTGTAATATCAAATATTGCTATCAATAAAGTATCTATAACCAATTATCTCGAGCAGTCAGTTCCAACATAAAAAATTATAACCACCACTTAAACTTGAAGTTCAGTGTATTTGATGCACAGAGCTCTATCTTTTATAACTAGCATATAAAATATCAATAAAATTGCAGCCCTCAAACTTGTCTCCCTTCTTTATCAGTAACTTTAAAAACTACACAACACACTTTAAAGGCCTATGATAAATAAAAGAGCTGAAAATATGATATCTGTTTATCCACCCCACATATATTAATCAGTTATAAAATAACCTATTGAGCTATACGCACACACCCTTCACCTTTATTTAACTTGTATAATGACAAAAAGTAATTTGAAAAGACTTTTAAGTATAGCACATAATTAATAAAAAGATTTCATATATGAGCTAAATGTTCTTCTAAAAACCTTATTTTAAAGCTTCAAATATAACAATGCTCTTCATCATAAAGGAGACTATTGATCCCATGGAATTGAAAGACGAAGATCACCTCACATACCCAATCTTCGTTGATATCTAGTAACTATAGAAATTGTAAATGGTTAAAGAGAACCTTAACTTTCATTCAATGAAATATAAGATATTGAGAAACTTGTAATACCTGCTGTCCATTCCAATAAAAGATCAATTTATAAATAAAAGCCGCACACCTAATTGTACAGCTTTTATTATGCAACGCTTTATGCAGCAAAATTTTTTAAGTGTGTAGAGGCTCTTTATGACGACTTCTATAACCATAATAACCAAAGATACTAGAAATAACGATGCCCATTAAGCTTCCAAAAAATCCCCACCATCCAATATGAGATGCCGTTTCAGCAGCTTTATCCGCAGTATCACGAGCATCTTCTGCTAACGTATCTAATTTTTTGGACAATGTATCAGCCTGTTTTTCAATAGCTTTAATTGCCTGTTCGATTTTTACTTCTGCTTTTTGATAAACATCAATAGCATGATCAGCTGTTTTTTGTGCGTCAGAACGTGTCATCCCATTATTCACAAGCGAATTAATGATATCGTTCTTGTTAATCTTTTCAGTAATGATTTGTACATGACCAGAAAGACGATCACTAAGATTTTTAAGATGTGCACGATAATGAGAAGGATCATTTTTAAAAGCAGTTATTGTAGTTCCAATATCATTGAGAACTGCTTCATAGACTTTCTTTAAACGGTCAGGATCGAGAGCAGGAATATCACTTTTATTAAGAGCAGTATACAATTCGTTACCCAACTCATTAAAATCAACACTATGGCTGCTTTTATCATGTAAAAAATCTTCTAAATTTTCACCATTTAATTGTGGGAAAATAGCAAAAGGATCTGTTTCTGAATTGGACATAGTTTTTTGTATTACAGCACTACCACTATCCACAACCGCTTTAGCCCCTAAGTTAGCTGCACCTGAAGCCAAAAAAGCAGCCTGAATTACCATAAAAAGTATTAACAAAGCCCAAGTTAAAAAGCCATGAAATGCACCTGATGTTTCTGCAAAACGCCCAGCAATAAAA
>NZ_JBAFWX010000003.1:17500-92898 GCF_036576145.1 Bartonella eidoli
AAAGTGTGTAGAAAAGTAATGCCTTTTATAATTACGTAACTTACATACCGAATCCTAGGTTACATCACTGTATTTTTTCTTGAAAAACTCTTATAGCTTCTGTTAAAAGTACTAGTTTGTGTAGTTTTGAACAATATCAATTTATTCTTTGTAATTTATACCTTGAATTGAAAGTATAAAATCCATGTCCATATCTGAAACGACTGTTTCATCAAAAAATCGCTTTAAAAAGGTAAAGCGAGAAAAAATAATTGCTGTTCTTCTTATTATTCTGACCATTTTTATCTTATGGTTCAGTTATAAATGGTTAACACAATGGCGGTATATAGTCACAACCGACGATGCTTATGTACAAGGAGATATTGCAGCTATTGCCCCTAAATTAGCTGGATATATTGAAAAAGTTTCTGTTCAAGCAAACCAAGTTGTTAAAAAAGGTGATATCCTATTTCATTTAGAAAGTGGAGATTACCAAATCGCATTAAATCAAACAAAAGCACGCCTAAATACACAACAAAAAACTCTCATCCGTGTAAATGCACAAATTATCGCAGCCAAAAGTGCTCTAGATGATGCTCAAGCACAAAAAGCCGCTGCTGCAGCAATAGCAAAAAATGCACAACTCACTTTAAAACGGACAACAGAGCTGAAAGCTGACCGTTACGCTTCTCAATCCAACCTTGACAATGCTAAATCGGCATATGAACAAGCTGTCGCCAATGTCACTCGTGCAGATGCACAAATAGCCACAGCACAAGCTAACATTCACGTCCTAGAGGCACAAAGAAGTGAAGTAGAAAGCCAAACAAAAAGTCTTGAACTCGCGCGCGATAAAGCAGAACGTGATCTTGATGCAACTATTCTACGCGCCCCATTTGACGGAGTTATTGGAAATTTAACCGCAAAAACTGGCGATTTTGTTGCCAATGGGCAACGTCTTGCAGCGTTGGTTCCTATTAATACACTTTATATCGAAGCAAATTATAAAGAAACACAGTTACAAAATATTTATAGCGGGCAAAAAGCCTATATTTCTATCGATGCTTTCAAAGAAAATGTTTTTGAAGGTGTGGTACTTTCTGTTTCTCCTGCAACTGGATCTGTTTTTTCTCTTCTGCCTCCGCAAAACGCTACCGGAAACTTTACAAAAATCACGCAACGTATTCCTGTGAGGATTTCTATTCCAGAATATGCATTAAAAAGCGGGCGCATCAAAGCAGGAATGAGTGTTTCCGTAAAAATTGATACCCGTGAAAAACCACATGATAGAGATCTCTTATAACATATAGCCTTGCCATGAAAAATCCCATACCAGAATCTGACAATCAAAACAAAAACATAGGAATACGAGAAATCGTTGTTTTCGTTGCTATGGCTTTTGGTATGTTCATGGCTATTTTAGATATTCAAATCGTTTCTTCATCTTTAGCTGAAATTCAGGCTGGTTTATCTGCTAGTTCTACCGAAATTTCGTGGGTTCAAACTTCTTATCTCATTGCTGAAGTTATTATGTTACCTCTTTCAGGATTTTTGGGACGTTTACTCTCAACACGGATTTTCTTTAGCTTATCAGCTGCTGGGTTCACTATAACCTCCATCCTTTGTGCAACTGCAACATCTATTGAAGAAATGATGGTATATCGAGCCCTTCAAGGTTTTATTGGTGGTGGTATTATTCCTAGTGTCTTTGTTGCCTCTTATACACTTTTCCCTCCTTCTAAACAGCCAATTATTTCACCAGTTATTGGATTAGTGGCAACTTTAGCGCCTACCATTGGCCCAACAGTGGGAGGATATCTTAGCAACATTTTATCATGGCATTGGCTTTTTCTTATTAATGTACCTTTTGGAGTTATTATTTCAATTATATCTTGGAAGCTAATCGATTTTGACAAAGCTGATCTATCTTTAATGACAAAATTTGACTGGTTTGGCCTTATTTCTATGGCAGTTTTCTTGGGATCTTTAGAATATGTTTTAGAAGAAGGAGCGCGTAATGATTGGTTAAAAGACGACTTAATTTTAAGCTTTTTTATTGTTATGGTCCTATCTGCTGGTCTCTTTTTCTGGCGTATTTTTACTGCAAAAGAGCCTATTGTTGATCTTTCTGCTTTCACCGATAGTAATTTTGCAATTGCATCCATTTTTTCTTTTATACTTGGAATAGGCCTATTTGGACTGACTTACCTTTACCCTGTTTATTTAAGTCAAGTTCGCCATTATAACGCGCTGATGATTGGAGAAACACTGTTTATTTCAGGCTTAACCATGTTTCTGACGGCTCCTCTTGCTGGATTCCTTTCAACAAAAATCGACGCACGATTCATAATAGCATTAGGATTCGCGGGCTTTGCATACGGAACATGGCTTGCGACTTACATTACAGATGATTGGGGGTTTTGGGAGCTATTAGAACCTCAAATCTTTCGTGGTATTTCTATTATATTATGCATGGTTCCTATTAGCAATATTGCATTTGGATCCCTCCCAAAAGAGCGGCTAAAAAATGCCTCTGGACTTTTTAATTTGACACGCAACCTCGGTGGTGCGGTAGGGCTTGCTATTATTAACACTCTTATAACGCGACGAACAGATTTTCATTATGGGCAATTAGCAGAAACAGTTCACTGGGGAAATGCACAAGCAACTGAAACGCTTGCAAAGCTTTCCATATATTTTAATTCTTCCACCTTTGATCCACACAATCTCGCCCTATTACAACTTTCTAACATGGTGCGCAAACAGGCAACAGTTATAGCTTTAAGCGATATCTTTTTTATAATAACTACTCTCTTTGTTATTTTAACTTGTTTATCCATTTTTCTGAAAAAAATACCACCATCAACCAATACTCCTACGCACTAAAAAATTCCTCTAAGCACAAAAAGTATTGTTTCCCTTGTGTGATGTTGTACTTAGTTCATATTTGAAGAATTATAACGCCAAGATTCGTTATTATTACATAAATGTACCTCTTGGATCCCCCCAATGAAGTTTTTGTTCTTCTAATTTCTCATAAATGCTCGAGCCATAATATCCTTTTTAAAATTTAATATAATTTTGTTATTGTAGAATTATCTAGATAATCTCCCACTCATTTTTAAAATTTAAGATGCATATCTTTCATAAAATAGCCTCTCCTTTCTTGATATCCGTATTATTATAAATAACACTATAACCACTTTAAAATTTTTCTTACCCCTGAAAAATTCAATAAAGAAAGCTCCTCTATAACTCTTAAAAAATAAAGAAAATTAAAATCTGAGCAGCAAAAACACTTTATCATCACCCCTCCCCCTCACACGCATTTGAATTATAAAAGATTCTCAATGATAGAATTCCCTATAACAGAGAAAGATTTATCTAAAAAAATAATCTTGATAATTTGAACCTTCATTATGGATCATATATCTGAAAGAAGGAAACAGAAAAAAAGCATAAATGATTTTTAGATTTAGTAGTTTATTTTAAAAAAGCTCATTATAAATCAAGTATCAATATTTAATGAAATATTTAAGCAGCATAATAGTAAACTATCCGCATTTTCAACAATGGTGATGTTAACTATTTAATTTTTCTTAAAAGATGAATCGTATTTTTATCAAAACATTTATATCTTTTATATTTTCCTACTCATCATATAAGCTCTTTTGTGAATATTCACTGTTATAAAAAATAATATCCAAAGCAGTCACTAAAAAATAAACTTACACTACAAAATTTAAGCCAATATTTTCAGATAATATTTTTTAATTTTTAGAATATTTGATATATAAAGATAGTTTTTTATCAATTAATTTTTAAAAAAGAAAATATTAATCAAAATAAAATGTATATTTTTATATTCACACTTATAGAATAACAGTATCTATTAAACTAGAAAGAAAATGAGTTGGTGATAAAGAAGAAAGCGACAACAAAACGAATAAGCTATTTAAGCAACTTTATGATTCTGGAAAGAGCTCCACTCTTCTAACTCCCCGCTTGGTGCTAAAATGCCATGACATGCAGTAAGATACTTTGGAATTAACTCCAATGCTTGAAAGCGGTGTTTTTCATAAGGACCTGGCATCGCTAAATCTTTCGTAAGACTATTTGAAAAACCAAAACGCTGATAAAATTCAAAATCTCCTACCAAAAAAATAGCCCCGTATCCTAATTTTTTTGCCACGTCAATCGCATGCCGCATGAGAATAGACCCAATTCCCATACCGGAACATTTCGATGAAACAGCAAGAGGCCCCAAAAGCAAAGCATTCTGGATCCCATCCTGCCCTTTATTACAATGAACATGCCAAAGGCGTACACTTCCCACAAGTTCTCCTGGCACATTTTTAACGACAAAAGAAAGACCCTGTGCAGCCAAACGGCCACGACGTAAAATTTCTGACGATTTACGCTTGCGTCCCTTTCCTAGAGTCAAGTCCAGCAAACTCTCCCGGTGAAGTTTATCAGCATCTTTCTCAGATTCCAATGTAAACAATACACCATTTTTTGCTTGAATATTAATCACATCACTCATCTTTATCCTACGCCCCACTAAAATTTTCGTCATTACACATGAAAAACTTAAATCACATAAGATCTCAAAGGTTCAAAACCATTAAATGCAACAGACGCATAAGTCGCTGTATAAGCACCAGTTCCATGAATTAATAACTCATCTCCCACTGTAAGAGCTAAAGGTAACAGATAAGGTGTTCTCTCATATAAAACATCCGCTGAATCACATGTTGGACCAGCTAAAATACATGGCTCCATAATCTTATCATTATGAGGTGTTTCTATAGAATAACGAATGGCTTCATCCATTGTTTCAATAAGACCGTTAAATTTTCCAACATCAAGATAAACCCAGCGGACATTATCATTATCAGCTTTTTTAGATATAAGAACAACTTCTGCACGAATAACACCAGCATTGCCCACCATTCCGCGACCTGGTTCAATAATTGTTTCAGGAATACGATTACCAAAATATTTTTTTAATGAATCAAAGACAGCAGTACCATACGCCTGTGCTGTAGGAACATCTTTTAAATAACGAGTTGGGAAACCGCCCCCCATATTGACCAACTTCAAAGAAATTCCTTCTTTCTCTAAACATTTGAAAACTGTCGCTGCATCCGACAAAGCGCGATCCCATGCACTAATATCTGTCTGCTGTGACCCCACATGAAAAGAAACCCCATATGCCTGTAGACCCAATTGATGCGCTCGACATAACACATCAACAGCCATAGAGGGAACACAACCAAATTTACGTGATAATGGCCATTCTGCACCTTTTCCATCCGTAAGAACCCGACAAAAAACGCGAGCTCCTGGAGCAGCACGAGCAATTTTTTCCACCTCTTCAACACAATCAACCGCATAAAGAGAAATGCCAAGTGCATACGCACGCGCAATATCCCGCTCCTTTTTTATAGTATTCCCAAAAGAAATACGTTCAGGCGTTGCTCCTGCTCGTAAAACCATTTCAATTTCTGGTATGGAAGCTGCATCAAAAGAAGACCCTAAAGAAACAAGCAAACTCAAAATTTCAGGCGCAGGATTCGCCTTTACCGCATAAAAAATACGAGACTGTGGAAGAGCTTTTTCAAAGTTTAAATAATTTTCACGAACAACATCAAGATCAACAATTAAACATGGACCCTCAGTACGATGTGTTGCAAGAAAATTACGAATGCGTTGTGTTGCCATCTGCATATTCTCCCAAAAAATATTCCCACACTTGGACAGCGTACAGCCGCCAATAACCAAAAGACAAAATACACACAACACATATCCTGACTTGTTTAATATCAAGAAATCAGCATTGCATGCGACGAAAAAACAGCGCGAAAACGCGTTGTTCCACTTTAATCTGCCTTTTTGATTGGAGTTGAGAAAACCACTTCCGCACTGAAGGCAATGAGGTGTGCCTCTATAGTTATCCCAGCATTTCTATAGCTGGAAGACACCAGAAAGGCCCGCACCGTCGTTGCTTCAAGATGTCCTCATTCTTTCAGTTGGCCGAAAAAATGACTGGAGCGGTTAGTTCCAGGTACCGTACCGGTTTATCTCACCATTTGAGAACCAGCGGACACCCACAGGCACGCGCGACTTTGGGCAAAATTGTTTATAGGACAAAGCTTTATTTATTTCAATCACTTTTTTATTATTTATTTATTATTCAAAAGAATAATGATGAAAAACACCAAAGCATCCCAAAACAAAAAAGCCCCTCATCCTTTTATGCATCAAAAAAAGATCAAACAACATTCAGCTTTAGAAATATTTGCCCACCTAATAAACTCTAAATGTTGCCTTCATAATAATAAAAGAGAAAGCTTTAAACAAAAAACAAGAAATATTTACTGCTCTTGACAAGAAGAAAGAGCACGTGATTTTAATAATTGAAACTGCTTATGACGTTCTCGAAAACGCTGTCTATCAGTTTCACTCCGTACGCTATAACAAGAATCACACGAAACACCCTCTTCATAATGAGGTGATAATTTGCTTTCAGCATTCAGAGGGCTGCGACATCCATGGCATAACTCTCGCCCACATTCTTCAAGACCATGTCTAACAGAAACACGCTCATCAAAAACAAAACATTCGCCCCGCCACAAACTATCTTCTTCTGAAACTGTTTCTAAATATTTCAGAATACCTCCTTTTAAATGATAAACTTGATCATAGCCGAGCTCACGCACATAAGCAGTTGATTTTTCACATCGAATACCACCTGTGCAAAACATAGCAATTTTCTTTTTCTTTTTTAAATCAGCTTCATGCTCAGCAACCCATGCAGGAAATTCACGAAATGTTTTAATCTGCGGATCAACCGCCCCTTGAAAACTTCCAATCGCATATTCATAATCATTACGCGTATCGATCAAAAGTGTATCTTCATCTTGGATAAGAGCATTCCAATCCTCAGGTGCTACATAAGTACCAACAACCTTTAATGGATCAATACCCTCAACCCCCATTGTAACAATTTCTTTTTTCAACCGCACTTTCATACGGTGAAAAGGCATTTTTGATGCCCATGAATATTTAATTTCCGGCATTTGAAACGCTGGTTCAGCTGTAATAAAATCTATCAGCGCCTCAATCGAAGTACAAGAACCAGCAACAGTTCCATTAATCCCCTCTTTTGCTAAAAGCAAAGTACCTTTAATATCCTTTGCTTGACATAAATCTTGCAAAGGCTTCTGTAATTGACGATAATGCTTCAAATCTGCAAAGCAATAAACAGCAGCAACTTTAATTTTCTTTTCCATAATTTTGCCATAACGCGCGTTTCATTCAATTTCAATATTTATTCATCTATTCTCTACATAATATGCTTTATCAAAGCTATAACTTGTAACGCTATCTCCAAGAGAAAGTGCATAAAACAACAAACAGAAATATGCCCTCAAAACAGATTACTTTGCCAAAAACAAACCACCTATTAGTTCTGTTAACTTGTTCATTTACACAAGGTCTTCCTGTTAATACAAGCCATGATCTCAAGAAAAGTTGAAAATAATTGACATTATACTGTAAACGCTAAATACATTTAACATTAAGTTAAAGCCACTTCAAAAAATACCTAAATCAATTTTTGAATTAAATACTCATTCACAAATTAATTCAACAGATAGAAAAATGAATTGTAAGGTAAAAATTTTTTACTTTTAAAATGAATGGGTAAAATTAAAAAATAGCAGATATTCTTGGCTCTCCCATACTTATTACTTGGATAAAAATACTGAAAAATAATTATTCATAGCTTACACTTTTCTTACTAAGAAAATCAGTGATATTGCCTCTCGACAAACTCCGACATCCATTTTAACAAAAACCAAATTGTCACAATAATGACTTATAAAAATAACTTATAAATAAGGCAATCTACAGATTTTAGGCTACCCAATTTTTTCTACGTGCATAAGCCCTAGATACCCTTTTAAGGGCTTAATCACAAAAAATAAAAAGACGAAACAACATTAGCCATGCACAGCAATAAGGTCGCTCCCCATTCACCCAACAAAAGCACGCTCTACAACATAAGTAGCAGGTGCATTATTTGCACCCTCAATAAGACCAAAAGCTTCACACATCCTTGCACAATCTTTTAGCATCGCCATAGAACCACATATCATCACACGATCTTCATCAGGATTAATTGGGGGTAAACCGGTCATTTCAAAAAAAGAACCGCTCTCCATAATAGTAGTAATACGCCCCATATACTCAGAAGGTTCACGAGTCGTCATAGGGTAAAACTTTAACTGCTGTGCATATTCACCAATCAATAAATCTTGTTGTAAAGAAGCAACAAGATCCTTTGCATAAATGAGTTCATCTTTCTTACGGGTAGTTTGAATGAGCACTACCTCTGAAAATTTTTCATATGTTTCAGGATCACGTATAAGACTTGCAAAGGGAGCGACACCTGTACCCGTTGAAAGAAGATAAAGACGCTTTCCAGGAATAACAGCATCAAGAACGAGTGTTCCTGTAGATTTTTTACGCATTAAAACTGTATCACCAATTTTTATCTTTTGGAGATGCTCAGTTAACGGACCACCAGGAACTTTTATTGAAAAAAATTCAAGTTTCTCATCCCATAAGGGACTCGCAATTGAGTATGCGCGGTAAATTGGTTTTTCTGAATTTGGCAAACCGATCATGACAAATTCACCTGAACGAAAACGAAAACTTTCTGGACGATTCAGGCAAAATTTAAACAAATGATCCGTGTAATGACGAACCTCCTGAACAGTAAGGGCGAACACATTTTCAGGAATCTTAAAATTTGATGCAATGTTACTGACATTTGATTGAATGCTGGGAGCAGAAGAATTCATACAACTTTTCCTTATATCTTTATTAAACATTGTATCTTATATTTTAAAAATGATATGTGATAACCTATCAATATTTTTCTTTAAACATAAATTTCTTAATGAAGTTTTTTCATCACAATGAACCAAAATAAGACGTACTATACAAAATCAGAACAAAAATATCTTAAGAATAAGCATGTTCAATATTATTTTCAGTATTAAAACGTAAACAATGATATACACTCTTCTGCCATTACCGAGCATTTTTTCACTTTACGACCTTTACAAAAGACGACATTAAAATAAAAGAAATATTTTTCTGTTTAATAAAGGTAAACTTGTCATTTCTCAACAATATATACCTCTCTTCATAAAACTTCATGCTACTCCATAACAGTTAACTATATATTTTCTTATAATAAATATTTTCAAAATAAATTATAGATACATAGAAATAATATTTTGTCATTATTCTATATACTTAAATTATGATAAAATTTATATTTGCGTATAACAATTATTATCAAATATAAATTTAAAATTATCTATTTATACTATTTATAGTACTCATTTTTCATTAAAGCATTGCCTTCATAGTGCATATTTCTGTATAAGTATAAAATAAAAGCTTTTGAAAGTAATCAGCAATACTCATGTCACATAACATAAAACACATATGCAATAAGCCAAGAAAACTCCATATCTCAATCTCATCAACACAAACAGAATTTTAAAATGAATAAATCCATGAATAATGAAAAAAGTGCATTATTAACCTATACAGCTATAGCAACCATTAATTTGGGTGCTCTTGTTGCTAATTATAAATCTTTAGCCCAACGCGTTGCCCCAGCAGAATGCTCAGCTGTAGTAAAAGCAAACGCCTACGGGCTAGGCGCTGACAAAATTGCTCCTGCACTTTATCAAGCTGGCTGCCGAACTTTTTTTGTGGCCCACATTGAAGAAGCTCTCCAACTAAAAGCCATTTTACCATCAGATGCCACACTTGCTCTTCTTAACGGCCTTCCATACGCTGCTGAAGAATTTGTGGCTCAATCAAATATTGTTCCTGTTTTAAACTCTTGGAGTGCAATCGAAAGCTGGCAAAATATTTGCCAAAAAAAGGATAAAAAGTTCCCAGCAATTATTCAAATTGATACAAATATGAACCGATTAGGGCTTGACAAAAAAGAATTGCAACAGCTGATTAAACAGCCTACTCTTTTCGAAAAGGCAGAGATAAAATATATTATTAGCCATCTTTCTAACGGCAATGATGAAACAAACACTTCTAATTATGCTCAATTAACTTCTCTCAAAACTGCACTTACACAACTTCCCCCTTCTAAAGTCTCACTCGCTAACTCTGGGGGTATTTTCCTTGGTCCAGATTTTTATTTTGATCTTGTTCGCCCAGGTATTGCAATTTACGGAGTAGATCCCCACGGGAAGCACCCAACCCCTCTTAAACCCGTTTTAAAACTTGAAGCCCACGTCATTCAAAACCGCAACGTTGGTGCGGGAGAACCAGTCGGTTACGAAGCCAGTTTCATTACGCGCAGACCAAGCACTCTCGTAACCCTTTCTATTGGCTATGCAGATGGCTTACTACGCGCTCTTTCTAATAAAGGAACCGTTTATTTTAATGGACACAAACTGCCCATCATTGGACGCATTTCTATGGATTCCACCATTGTTGACGCTACCGATCTTAAATGCAAAAAACCTCAAAGAGGCGATTGGATGGAACTCATCGGAACACATCAAACCATTGAACAAATATCCGCAGATGCAAACACCATTCCTCATGAAATTTTAACTTCTCTCAGTTCTCGCTGTAAACGCATTTACATTTAGCGACACTATTATACTATTCGAGAAATGATGTACTGAAAATTTCAACCTTTTAAACGGCCCTTAAGGACTTATCACCGCACTCATCTCTCTAAAGAATAACGGTTTAGAAATAACACTCAAAACGAATTTGCCGCGAATAAATTAATCTCTCGATAAAAAATATTTCTATCATGCAGAATAATGAAATTCGCTTAACCCGTTGTTCATAACTTATTTGCTTATCAATCTTATGGAGCAACGCCAACTAAGATAATCGGTACAGCTGGAATACCGCGTCCCTGCCTCATTAAATTAAATAAATCACGTTCGTAGTAAGGAACGCCAGAAGACATATGCTTTTCCATAGACTTCATAGGCACTACCTCAATGCCAACATCAATATCATTCGAAATAAAAAATGACATGTGCTTTACAAATAAATCATGCGCAACAAAAGAATATTTTCCAAACTGAATTTCAACCGCAACTCGATCCTTTACAAAATCAGTTTGGTTATAGGTCATGATCGGTTCTAACCCTTTTTCCTCAATCGTTTTCTTCTGTTCTTCTGCATTCAAATGCACAATCTCACGAAGCAGAGTGATATCATCAGAAATCCAATTATTCACCCTTTTCTCAGACCAATTATACTTATTGAAAAGACGCCTAAATTCTTTATTCATATCAATAGGAGAATAAAGCATATAACCTTCTTTACGAGCTTCAGAAGATCTTTTAATTCGAAACTTCTCAGCATTCAACTCACCAACGACTTTGTTTAATTCTTCCCAAATATGCGGACGATGGTATTGAATATATTCAAAACCATTCAAATGAGAATAAAATTTAGCGATCTTCATCCCTGTCCACCTCTAGGTAAGGAAGGATCATAAATGGGTCTATTCATCGGCCTAGTTTCAAGTTTCCCCGCTCGCAAAGCATGAACTCGCTCCCACGCAATATCTACATACTCTTTAACCACATCACACCCATAACCAATACGCTGATGCTTTAAGGCCGCAATCACCGAAGAGCCAACCCCCATATAAGGATCCAAAACACTATTCCCAGGATTCGTAAGAGAAAGAACCAATCGTTCCACAAGCTCTACTGGAAATTGACAGGGATGTATTGTTTTTTCAACGTGATTACTTTTTACGTTTGGAATCATCCACATATCACCAGGATTCTTTCCTAATGGATTGCTAGACAATTTTCCAGCATTTGGTCCCTTGTAATACTTTTTATTTGGATATTTTGAAGGAACGCGGATCGGATCTAAATTAAAAATATAGTTATCACTTTTAGTAAACCACATAATGGTTTCATAACGCCCGGACATACGCTTTCTAGAATGCAGCCCATGTTCAAAATGCCAAATAATCCTGTTTCTCAACTTAAGACCATGATCCTTAAAGATATGATAAAGCACAATATCGAGAGGAAAAATTTCACCATTTTGAATGTGATTACCAACCTGCCAACAAATAGAACCATCTTCATCCAATAAACGTACGCATTCCGCAATAACCTGAGCTTGATTACGCACATATTTTTCAAGAGATGTACGTTTTTCATAAGATTTCCCAATATTGTATGGCGGTGAAGTAACTATCAGCTTCATCGAACTACTTTTCATCGAACGCATGAACTCTAGGTTATCCTGAACAACCATTACTGCATTACTATCTTGTTCAAACCTTAATATTTTTTTTGTTGTCGTCATTTTCTACCTCTCGATTCTACCGCATCAGATTAGAGAGATACAGCTTCATATTTAGGCTACATTGGATTTTTCTATGACGATAGTAACAATATATTATTCATCAATATCATCCATGCAAATATCTAACAAAACAACGTTAATGGAAATCACCAACTTTTTAAAAGCATTGTCTACAAAATGAAAAATATGAGCCAGCAAAAAATAAAATAATACCCCTGATGCAATTCAAAAAGCCCACACATTATGCGTAGGCTTTTTCTTTTAATATGGAACAAATAAATTTAATATGTGTTCCCTAACGGTGGACAAGAACAAATTAACATTCTATCTCCTGCCACATTATCAATGCGAGAAACAGGAGGCCAATATTTATTCTCTGGCTTGAGAGAAGAATGCGGAAAAGCAGCCTCTTGTCGCAAATAAGGCCGTTCCCAAGCATCATTGACAGTATCAACCAAAGTATGTGGTGCATTGACCAATGGGTTATCTTCTTTGGGCCAAACACCAGCACCAACTTTTTTGGCTTCCTCAGCAATTGAAAGCAAAGCATCGCAAAAACGATCAATCTCTTCTTTGGGCTCTGATTCAGTTGGTTCAATCATCAAAGTTCCAGGAACCGGAAAAGACATAGTCGGCGCATGAAACCCATAATCAATTAAACGTTTTGCTACATCATCAACACTAATGCCATATTTTTCTTTTAATAGTCGTGTATCTACAATACACTCGTGAGCAACACGCCCACACTTACCTCTATAAAGGATAGAATAAGCCCGAGAAAGCCGCTCAGCAATATAGTTTGCGTTCAAAACTGCTATTTGTGTAGCATATTTTAAACCATCAGCCCCCATCATCCGAATATACATCCACGTAATAACAAGAATAGATGCGCTTCCATAAGGAGCTGCTGAAACAGCATATGTTGTCTTCTCTTGTTCGTGACCTGGTAGAAATGGCTTTAAATGCTCGGCCACCCCAATCGGTCCAGCACCAGGACCTCCGCCTCCATGAGGAATTGCAAATGTTTTATGAAGGTTCATATGACAAACATCTGCTCCAATATCCGCCGGACGAGCAAGTCCAACAAGTGCATTAAGATTAGCACCATCAAAATAAACTTGCCCGCCATTTTCATGAATAATAGAGCATATGTCCTTAATACTTTCTTCATAAACACCATGTGTTGAAGGATAGGTAATCATCAAAGCTGCTAAACGATTATTATATAATTGTGCTTTTTCTTTCAGATCATTAATATCAACATTTCCGTCGCTTAAGCATTTTACCACAACAACTTCCATACCCGCCATATGGGCTGAAGCTGGGTTCGTACCATGCGCTGACGCAGGAACAAGACAAACTGTGCGCTGATAATCTCCACGCGATTGATAATACCGACGTATCGCCAAAAGCCCGGCATACTCACCTTGAGCACCAGAATTTGGTTGAAAAGATACCTGCGCAAACCCTGTAATTTCACACAACCACTCGTTGAGCTGACTAATCATTTCCTGATAGCCCATAGTATCCTCTTTAGGAGAAAAAGGATGTATATTAGCAACTGTAGGCCAACTTATAGGCATTAATTCAGCTGCCGCATTCAATTTCATCGTACATGATCCAAGCGGTATCATGGCTCGATCTAATGCCAAATCTTTATCTGATAAACGACGTAAAAAACGCATCATGTCTGTTTCTGAATGCACCGCATGAAAAAAAGGCTGTGAAAGAAAAGCAACATCACGCTCTTTCCCAAAAAGTCGGGAAGAAACATGATCCACTAACTGTGCTCCAAAAAGCTGAGCCAACGCACAAGCATCCTCTTCTGTTGACAGTTCATCAAAATTGATTGCAATTCTATCATCATCAAGAATACGTATAAGATACCCGTTCATTTTTGCTTTTTGAGCAATTTCTTGAGCTTTTCCTTTCACAAAAATGCTTACACAATCAAAAAAGCTCTCACCTTCACAATGAATACCTGCAGCCTCTAAACCACCGACAAAACGACACGTTAAATTATGAACTCGCCGAGCAATTTCCTGCAAACCTTGTGGTCCATGCCAAACAGCATAAGCTGTTGCCATATTTGCTAACAAAGCCTGTGCTGTACAAATATTGGATGTTGCTTTATCACGCCGAATATGTTGTTCACGCGTTTGCAAAGCTAAACGAAAACTAACACGTCCTTTCGTATCCACTGACTGACCAACTATGCGCCCTGGGATTAAACGCGTTAAAGCATCACTAACTGCAAGATAACCTGCATGAGGGCCACCAAATCCCATTGGGACTCCATAACGCTGCATAGATCCAACGACAATATCAGCTCCCCATTTAGCTGGCGCTTCCATTAAGGTAAGTGCCAACGGATCTGCAACAACGATCACCAAAGCTCCTTTTGCCTTTGCTTGCCTAATGACTTCAGTGTAATCATTAAAATTACCTTTAGTATCTGGCCAAGACAACACAATTGCGGCTGTATCAGCGCAAATTTCACTATTTTCGCCAATATGAATACCTTGTGTTTCAGCACGTGTTTTTGCAACATTTAAGGTCTGGGGATGTAGAAAACTCTGTACAGAAATCTTTGTTTTTTTTTCACGAGAAAAACGCACAGCTATCGCATTAGCCTCAGCTAAAGCTGTTGCTTCATCAAGAAGCGAAGCAGCAGCAACAGGTAGCCCTGTTAATTCACTAACCAATGTCTGAAAATAAAACAAAAGCTCCAAGCGTCCTTGGCTAATTTCAGCTTGATAAGGAGTATAAGCGGTATACCAAGCGGGATTTTCAAAAAGATTTCTTAAAATAACGGGAGGAACAAATGTTCCATGATAACCTTGCCCAATAAAGCTTTTATATACGTGATTACGCCCCATTATTTTAGATAATTCTTCCAAAGCTTGCTCTTCGCTTATGGCTTTTGGCAAACGAAGAGAACGTCCCAAATAAATAGACTGTGGAACAGCTTGAGAAATTAACGTATCAACTGAATCAATACTCAAAACATCAAGCATTTTTTGTATTTCATCAGAACGTATACCAATATGTCTAGAAGAAAAAGAACGTTCTTGCATAGCACTCATCCAATCAGTGCTTTATAAGAAGCTTCATCCAACAACCCCTCAAGTTGCATTTCATCTTGTAATTTCATTTTCCACAACCAACCTTCTTTTTCGGCTTTTTGGTTTACCAATTCAGGATGATCAGCCAACGCTTCATTAATTTCAATGACTTCCCCATCAAGAGGTGCATAAACGTCTGAAGCAGCCTTAACCGATTCCACAACAGCCGCAGAATCTCCTTTAGAAAGGAGCGTTCCACTTTGCGGCAAATCAACAAACACTAAATCACCTAATTGTTCTTGAGCATAATGAGTGATACCAACAGTTACCACCTGCCCTTCAACGTTGAGCCACTCATGATCTTGTGTAAAATAAATTTTAGACATAAAAATTATCCTTTGAAATAACGTTGTTCAACAAAAGGAAGTGAATGAACGGACAACGCAATCTGTTTGCCACGCAACTCAGTAAAAACTTCTGTTCCTTGTTTTTTCCAATCAATAGGAACATACCCCATCGCCACAGGACCATCAAAAGAAGGGCCAAAACCACCTGATGTAACCTCTCCAATTTGATTCCCCTGATCATCTAGCAGCAATGCTCCTGCGCGAATAGGTTGACGCGTTTGCGGTTTTAAACCAACTCGACAACGAGAAGGACCTTTTTTGAGAGCGTCAAGGAAA
This sequence comes from Bartonella eidoli, assembly GCF_036576145.1. Classification (NCBI taxonomy): domain Bacteria; kingdom Pseudomonadati; phylum Pseudomonadota; class Alphaproteobacteria; order Hyphomicrobiales; family Bartonellaceae; genus Bartonella; species Bartonella eidoli. Next base: position 33,639 of record NZ_JBAFWX010000003.1, read on the forward strand.
GCCTCCGCTCCGTAAAATTGTGCTTTTTCTCGAACACTTTTAGAAACGGCCCATGTCAGTGCAGCATCAACAGGTGTAGTCTCAGGTGTAATATCATTTCCATGAAGACACAACCCTGCCTCCAACCGAAGACTGTCACGCGCAGCAAGCCCAATCCATTCAACACGAGAATCACTCAGCAGTTTTTCAGCCAAGGAGTGAGCTTGATCTTCTGGAAGAGCGATCTCAAAACCGTCTTCCCCTGTATAACCAGAACGCGTCACAAACCAATCTTGTTGAGGTTCAAATCCTTGCATAAAAAACAATTCATTACCTGCCAAACCTGCATCAGCTATAACAGCCGCAGCTTCTGGCCCTTGAAGAGCAAGCAGTACTCTTTCAAGAGCAGTTATTTGACACTCAAAGCCAAGAGCACGTTTTTTAAGTTCAGCAAGATCAGATTGTGCATTACCGGCATTAGCAACCAGCATAAAACGGCATTCGCCTAAACGGGTAAGAATAAGATCATCCAAAATACCCGCTTTCTCATTGAGTAAATAGCTATACCGTGATTGACCTATCTTTAACAACGATGCATCAACAGGCAGAGCATATGATAAAAATTCAACAGCTTGTGCACCTTCAATAGCAATCAATTTCATATGAGAAATATCAAAAAGTCCTGCGTGAGCACGCGTATGAAGATGCTCTTTTAAAACGCCTAAAGGATAGGTTAAAGGCATCTGCCAACCAGCAAAAGCACCAAACTTTGCCCCAGCCTGTTCATGCAATTTATGTAGAGGAAGTATTTTAAAAGAAGAAGATGTTTCTTGTAATGTGCCCATAATATCTCCAAGGTTGCGCTAATGCCTACAAAATATAGTCATCTCTGCACCCTTCTGTCACAAACCTGAGAGACTCACGAAAGATTTCGTTTACACCTTCGGCGCGGAACCCCCGACTTTCCAGATATGTCTTCTTCCTTTTACGGTCCTTCAAGCCTGAGAGATTATGGGTTGCTTTCCCCTTCGGCGACAGATCGAAAAATCACAACCTGCACTCTCCCGCAAAAGAATAAAAGAAACAATAACGCTCTTTTCGACACGTTGTGATATATAAACTATCTTTTTCATACTGTCATCTTCAAAATGAATACAAAGTTTTGATTTTTAGACTTGCATAGGTTGTTTGTAAAAGATTATAATGTCCACTACTTAAACGTTAAAAATTTGAGTGGTCACAATTGAGTGTACAAGGAGAAAAAAATTGTAATAGCCACAAACTAAGATACCACTAGAGAGTAAGGCAAGATTGCGCAGATAGACAGAGAATTAGAAGAAGAATATGCTCTCTTACAATCCGATCACAAATACAGTTGACCATCTTCTAGAATACTTTAGGTAGTTTTTTCATATGCAATTGTTTTTTACTACTGGGTAGTATGAAACTGTTACTATGTGCAATAAAACCTCATCGGACAAAGGCTAAAAAACACTGATGAAAGCTGGCAATGCTCATTATAACGATAAAAATGATCTACCAGAGCAAATTGCTCTCTTCCCTTTAGAGGGTGCACTTTTGCTTCCAGGGGGAATTTTATCGCTCAACATTTTCGAACCAGCAGCACTCGAAATGGTTGAGGACGCGATGCTATCTAACCGCTTGTTAGGTATCATTCAACCACTTGTCTCAAATACAGATTGCTTATCTACAGAACTTTATAAGACGGGCTGCATAGGTCGTATCACGAACTACAATGAAACAGGAAATGGAAGGCTTTTTATAATATTACAGGGCATTTGCCGCTTCACATTAGAAAAAGAACTTGTGAGCCCAAAATCCTATCGGATTGCTCTCATAAAATTAAATACGAAAGACCTGCAAGAACCAAATGTTTCAGAAACCATTAATCGAGAAAATTTATTAAATATCGTTGAAAAATATCTAACAACTCATGAAATAGAATATAATTGGAGCAGTATCATACAAACGCCTACACCTATCTTAGTTAATGCTTTTTCAACGCTTATCCCTTTTACACCCGCAGAAAAGCAAGCCTTATTAGAAGCCCCAGATATTGGAAGCCGCGCTCAAACTCTTCTTGCCTTAACTGAACGTTCTCTTATGAAACAAACAGGAACGCACTATCATTTAAATTAATGAACTTATAACAAATGAAAAAAATAACTACTGATCCTAAAATGCTTGAACTGCTTGTCTGCCCAATCACCAAGGGGATGCTCTCTTTAGACCGAAAAACTCAAGAGCTCATTTCATCTAAAGCAAAAATTGCTTATCCTATTCGCAATGGCATCCCCATCATGCTTCCCTCAGAAGCACGTCCTTTGCAAAAACAAACAATAAAAAAATAACATAAAGAGTTTTCTAAAATTTTTTAACGGTCAACTATATTATTAATCAATTCCATATCAGTCAATTTTTTATGACCAATCTTTTTTAACCTGTATTTTGCAATAAACAGACCCATAAAATAAGAAAAAAATCCCCATATTAAGCCAATTTCTTCTTTCAATCTTAATTAAATTGAAATCATGGAACGGATATAAAAATTAATCCTCTATCTTAAAGAAAAAACCCAATTTTGTTTTTAATAGAGTAAAAAACAAAATTAAATCATATTAGAAAAAATCATACCACCACTCTCTCATATTAATCTGCTCGTCAAAACGCTAGAATATAATAGAATACAAAATGTCATCGACACGATAAATTATACAATCATTACAAATTTTATACCTATGAAGGGAAAGAATTGACAGAAGATAAGCGATTCACTAGATTGAAAAGTTGTCAAGAAGATGCTTAAAAAATTTGACACCTAATGATTCAAGCTTTCTCAGCTTTCAAAAAACCATAAGGACGATGCATTCAAAATAAGCCGGCTTATTGTGCTGAAAATTATGGTTAATATAAGCTAAGATTGAACCTAATAAAACCAACGATTATTTAATACTCCTTAGCCTCCTCCCTCTCCTGGGTATAGCTTAGGAAAGAAAAATGGAGAGGGATAGGAGTATAAAAAATGAGTTTTAAAGTTGTAGTTGTCGGTGCAACTGGGAATGTTGGTCGTGAAATGTTAACAATTTTAGAAGAACGAAATTTTCCTGCTCGTGAAGTTGTTCCATTGGCGTCACGGCGTTCATTGGGACAAAATATTCCTTATGGCGACAAAACTTTAAAAGTAAAAGCTCTTGATACTTACGATTTTTCTGACACAGACCTGTGCCTCATGTCTGCTGGGGGAAGCATTTCACAAAAATATGCACCCAAAATCGCTGCTGCAGGCTGTGTAGTAATCGACAATTCATCTACTTGGCGTTATGATGCCAATATCCCTCTGATTGTACCTGAAGTTAATGCAGAGGCCATTCGTGGATTTACCAAGCACAATATTATAGCAAACCCAAATTGCTCAACAATTCAACTTGTTACAGCTTTAAAGCCTCTCCATGATGCAGCAATCATTAAACGCGTTGTTGTATCCACTTATCAATCAGTTTCTGGAGCTGGAAAAGATGGAATGGATGAATTATTTGAACAATCGCGAGCAGTTTTTGTTGCAGATCCAATCACGTCAAAAAAATTTACAAAACGAATTGCCTTTAATGTCATTCCTCATATCGATGTTTTCATGGAAGACGGATATACAAAAGAGGAGTGGAAAATGGTAGCTGAAACAAAAAAAATTCTTGATCCTAAGATTAAATTAACAGCTACTGCCGTTCGTGTCCCTGTCTTTATAGGACATGCTGAGGCCGTTAATGTTGAATTTGAGAAACCAATAAGCGCTCATGAAGCAAAAAATCTTTTGCGCGATGCACCTGGCTGCCAGCTAATCGATAAACACGAAGATGGCGGCTATATAACTCCTTATGAATGTACCGGAGAGGATGACACCTTTATCAGCCGTGTTCGAGAAGATATCACTGTAGAAAATGGCCTAACTTTCTGGGTTGTTGCTGATAATTTAAGAAAAGGTGCAGCATTAAATGCAATTCAAATTGCCGAATTACTTCTCTCTCATAACTTGGTAACTCCTAAGTCATCGCTCTAAATAAAAATGGCAGTATGAGACATTTTGTTCGTGCTGCCATATTTTTTTACCATTTTAACCGGTTACTTTACCTTTATGGAATAGGATATGTTACAACACGGTAACGCGTTTCATTGCGTTCAAAATTTTTGAAATTAACATCATCAATAAACATTGGATTATAAGCAGTAACATGCTTTACAGATATATTTTGCGCTTTTGTATTCGGTAACGGATTCAAAATCGTTCTTTCATCCCCTTTTTTTACACCTGTAGGATCAACATTTGCATTTCTTCTGTATCTTTTTTGCATTTGTTTGTGTATTCTTTTAGGAACTTTAATAATTTGAATACTAGAAACAGGCTGCTTTACTCCTTCCTGTGTGGATATTTGCATCATAGGGTTTTTATTCACATAATGCATAGGTTGTTTGAAAAAAACTGTAGGAATATTATTAACATTTAAATAGCGTGCGGACGTCCAACCAACTCTTCCATTATATTGAAGTGAACACCAACTCTTATTGGGTAAACAACCGTTAATTTTTACTTTTGCTCCAACTGGCGCTATTGCTATAATTTTATAAGTTTTAGCTGGTCCTGTACGTAAAACCGCCTGACCCGCCGCTACATGAGCAACTGTTCTAGCATTCACATAAGACACAGATCCCCCTAATCCAAATCCTATCAAAGACGATATGATCACTGTAGTTGATAAAAAATTTTTATTTGACATTATTTCTTCTCCCTCTCCATAAAGTGTGTAAGACAACGTATTGCAAAGATTTTCCGTGTTTTAATAAAGTGATTGATGTCCAGTTTTCTGTCTCTTAAAAGAGTTCACATATTTCGAGATAATTTTTTTCTTATTCTCTACAGACCCTTATAAACACGACAAATTTTCTTCTTGCAGTGTTCATGTTTTGATACACTGCTATCAGTCATACAATCTGATTACCTGCTTATTCAGCTAATCATTACTTAAAGAAGTTTTGAAACTGCTATTTGTTCCCCAAGGCAGATTATTACTACATAAAATTTTATGTTCTGAATTTGAAAAATAGCTTTTTTTCAATATATGCTGCTATACTCGAGGGTCCAAACAATGTAGGAGAAAATGATATTAAAATAAAAATGATTGAATATTCAATTTAGCTTTTATACTCTTTATTCTCCTCAAAAATAATACAAAATATACTAGATGTTCCCTAAAAATCTATTGGAAAAGAAAGACCAGCGCATATGATATCAAAAAAATTATTGAATGCTAATATTGGATTACTTCTCTTTCTCTCTGCATTTTTTTTATCAGCAGCTCTTTCTGTGGCAGCAGATAAATCAAGCATCAAACTCGGTGTTATGGAAGGAGAAGAAGCTACTATTTGGGAAGTAGCTGTTAAAGAAGCAAAAAAAGAAGGTTTAAACATAAAACTTATTTACTTTTCTGATTACACTTTACCCAATGATGCTGTTCATACAGGAGATATTGATGCAAATGCTTTTCAGCATACGCCTTATCTTAATAATCAAATTGAACAACATGGTTACAAACTTTCAATTGTCGGGGACACATTTATTACCCCAATGGGTATTTATTCACACAAGATAAAAGATATAAAAGAACTAAAGAATGGGGCAAATGTTGGTATTCCTAATGATCCATCAAATGGTGCAAGAGCCTTATCTCTTCTTAACTCTTTAAACCTCATAAAACTAAAAGATCCTCACGATATTCTTGCATCTCCGCTTGATATCATTGAAAATACTAAGAATTTAAAAATCCGTGAATTAGATGCCGGTATTTTAGGCCGTGCAATTAATGATTTTGATATCGTCATTGTAAATACAAACTGGGCCTTGACAACTAAATTAAATTTACAAAAAGATGTCATTGCATGGGAAAAAATAGAAAATAATCCTTATAATAATGTTATCGTTGTACGTAGCTCTGACAAAGACAAGCCATGGGTGAAAAAATTGGTAGCTGCCTATAATAGCGAACCTGTTCGTGCAAAAATTAAAGAAATTTTCGGCACAGCAGCCCAAACATCATGGTAGTTGCCAATGGAAAATTCCGCTCTTATTTCTTTAAAAAATGTTAGCTGCCGTTTTAAAAAAACAGAAGATATTCCAGCAATAAATCAACTTTCTCTCGATATCCATGCTGGTGAAATTCTTGGTGTTATCGGGCGTAGTGGAGCAGGAAAATCTACGCTCATACGTTGTTTAAATGGATTAAAACGCATCGATGAAGGGTCAATTTTTTTTGAAGGTACTAATATTTCAAATCTTTCAGAAAGAGAATGGGCATTTTATCGTCAACGCATTGGTATGATTTTTCAACATTTTAATCTTTTATCATCGCAAAATGTTCTTGATAATGTTGAATTACCACTAAAGTTGGCGGGTATAAGCAAAAAACAGCGTCGTAAGCGTGCCTTTGAACTCATTGAATTAGTGGGATTACGCGATAAAGAATATCGCTATCCTGCAGAACTGTCAGGAGGACAAAAACAACGTGTTGGTATTGCACGCTCTCTTGCAGCTAATCCTAAAATATTGTTATCAGATGAAGCGACATCTGCTCTTGATCCAGAAACAACACAATCTATTTTAGATCTTCTTGCTGATATTAATCGTCATCTCAATCTTACTATTGTGCTTATTACTCATGAAATGGAAGTTGTGCGCGCCATTGCACACCGCGTTGTCGTTTTAAATCAAGGACGTATTATAGAAGAAGGATGCGTGAAAGATATTTTCACATCACCGCAAGAAGAAACAACCATTGCTATGCTCAAACTTGTTACTCCACAACTTCCTGAAAAATTTGCAAAAAAACTAAAACCTATGGGTCAAGAAGCCATCATTGAAATTAATATTGCGGGTGAAATTGCTCAACAACCTTTTCTCAATATTCTTGAAGATGAAATCGGCTTGAGAGCGCGTATTCTCCACGGAGGTATTGATACAATTCAAGGAGAAACTATTGGACGTTTATTCCTCGGTCTTCCTGGACAAGATAAAGAAGCCTTTAAAAAAGCTATCAAATGGTTAAGCGAAAAAAGTCAATATTGCGAGGTTTTAGGCTATGTTTAATATTCTATCTCATGAACTTCCTATTGCAATCTTTGATACATTATTGATGACAACCTGTTCTTCTTTGATAGCGCTTATTATCGGACTGCCACTTGGACTCCTGCTCTATACAACAGCACATGGAGGACTTTTGGCATCGCGCCTTATAAATCGCCCTTTGAGTATTATTATTGATAGTATTCGCGCTATCCCTTTTATTATTCTTGCGTTTTATCTTTTACCTATCACCCGTATAATTGTGGGAAGTGGTGTAGGGATATCTTCAGTTATTTTTGTTCTTACCATTTCAGCCATCCCCTTTTATGCACGCATGGCTGAACTTTCTTTTAAAGCGGTTGACAATGGCTTAATAGAAGCTGTTCGTTCCATGGGAGCCAATTACCTTCAAATTATCAGGTATGTTCTTATCCCTGAAGCACTGCCTCACTTAATAACAGGCTTCACGATCATGATTATTTCTCTTATTGGAGCAACTTCACTTGCTGGGTATCTCGGCGGAGGTGGTTTGGGGGATATGGCGATCCGCTATGGCTACCAGCGCTACAATACATCCATCATGACAATAGTTATTATCCTATTGATCGTTTTAAATGTTATTATCCAATGGTCTTCTGATAAAATTGTGCAAAAATTTGATAAAACAAAGCATTAAAAAACTCACCAGCTTTATTCTTCCTTCTTAACCATAGCAATGATAAGCCACTGGGCAGTAAGAGCTGGCTTTTTAAACTGTTCAATTTCCATACTAACTTCATAATGAAAAACAACCCGACCTGAAGGACGTATCTCAGCATCATTTAAAAAAAAACGAGCACGCACCCGTGTTCCTGTCTTTACAGGGCTCATAAAACGTACTTTATCAAAGCCATAATTGATCCCCATTGTGGCACCTTCCAATTCTGGAAGTGCTTCATAAGCCAGTGTAGATAAAAGAGATAACGTCAAAAAACCATGTGCAATGGTGCCACCAAAAGCTGTTTTTTTTGCTTTCTCTTCATCCACATGGATCCATTGATGATCATCTGTTGCACACGCAAATTGATTAATCATATCTTGTGTAATAAGACGCCACTGCGATACACCTATTTCTTTCCCGATGAAACTCTCCACATCTTGTACTGCTATTCTTCTCCGCATAATATCATCCCTGTTTAATGTGATAAAAGCTTATACACCCTCTTGCTTTTATAAAGTTCATTGATTAGAGCATCAATCATAAAAGGTTAACAGTCTCAAGAATAAACGCATTTCTCAAATAGGAAAGAACCCTTTTACTAACATAATTTTTAAATGGGAAAAAACAATGGCAAGCAATGTCAGCCTCACAGGTTTAGCACGTGACTTGAAGCAACGAACAGAAAACAACAAGCCTATCCGTATTGGATTGGTTGGCTGTGGTGAAATGGGAACTGATTTATTATCAAGCGTTGCACATATGGACGGTATAACAGTTGCAGCTGTAGCCACTAGAACACCATCACGCATTTTTGATGCTGCCACCTTAGCCTATGGTGAAGATGGTCATGCAGAAGAAGTGGAAAATATCAATGCTTTAACAAAAACGATTGAAAAAGGTTTGATAGCAGCCACAGACGATATTGACCTCATTTTATGCCACGAACAAATTGATATTATCGTTGATGCAACAGGATATCCTGAAGCTGGTGCGGAAATTGGATTCAAAGCACTTGAAAATAATAAACATCTTGTCATGATGAATGTTGAAGCAGATGTTACGATTGGTGCTTATTTAAAATATGAAGCAGAAAAAAGAGGCCTTATTTATACGCTTGGTGCCGGTGATGAACCTTCTGCCTGTATGGAGCTTATCGAATTTGTTTCAGCCCTTGGACACAAAATTGTTTCTGCTGGTAAAGGAAAAAATAATCCACTTATCTTTGATGCAACGCCTGATGCTTATGAAGAAGAAGCATTACGACGTAATATGAATGTTCGTATGTTAGTGGAATTTATAGATGGTTCCAAAACGATGGTTGAAATGGCAGCAATTGCCAATGCAACCGGACTTCTACCCGATTGCCCTGGAATGCATGGCCCACAAGCAACGCTGAAAAATTTAAATAAAGTACTTATCCCAAAACGAGATGGAGGTATTTTAGACAAATATGGTGTTGTAGATTATTCAATAGGTCAAGGGGTTTCCCCCGGTGTTTTTGTAATCGCAGAAATAGCACATCCACGTCTACGCGAACGTATGGAAGATTTAAAAATTGGTGAGGGCCCTTACTTTACCTTTCATCGCCCCTATCACTTAACAGCCATGGAAGTTCCATTAACCTGTGCTCGTGTAATGCTTTATGGAAAAAAAGATATGGTCCCACTCAGCCAACCAGTAGCAGAAGTTTGTGCTGTTGCTAAAAAAGACTTATATCCCGGTGATCAATTAGACTTTATCGGCCTTTACAGCTACCGCGCTTGGTTAATGAGCACTACTGAAGCACGTTCTTACCAAGCCATTCCTTGTGGTCTTCTAGAAAAAGCAACGGTTACAGCTAAAATTAAGAAAAACGAGCTTATCACAGCGCATAATACCGCTATTCGAGAAAATCAATGGATTGCGCGACTTCGAGCCCAACAAGATATTTTGCTAAACCATACTCTTCCCGCTAATATATAAAGAGAATTTTATCACCTTCTTCACAAGAGGCTATAATAGAAAATTTAAAACCACATCTCTTTAAAAAAGGTATATACTGAAGAGCCCCAAACATATATCAGTATATACCCAATTTAGCTGCAAAACTACTTTATCTTTTTCCAGGAACCTCCTTCCCCCCCCCGTCATTAATACCTTCCCCTCAAGATATTAATTCACTTACGCAATAAATAATTATTGAAATTTACCAATAAATGTACTTTATCATATTACTGTGAAAAGTAATGCCACAACAGTTATGGCAGCTCCAGTTACATTCCCCACAGCGAGAGAAATCAACAACGATACAACACCTACTCCGCCCCAAAACAATTGAAATGAAGACATATCTTAACCCCTCAAAAAGAAAAATTCACATTGTTTTTAATAGTTATACTGTTGTTATTTTGTCACTGTAATTTTCCCCATCTTCCTGCTCATAATTGTATTTTTCCCTAGAAAGTAATTTTTTATAAAATTTGCATTACTTTCTACAATTCGTAAAAAATAAAGAGTAAACAGTGTAAAATTTTGTAAACATATACAATCTTTAAGTATTAAAAACATAACTTTCTTTGCTCCTCTTTTTCTTCACTGAAAAAGTTAAAGAATATTTTCATATAAAAATCATAATCTGTGTTAATTTAACATATAATACATTTTGTATACAATGTAAAGACATAAAAAAAACATAATCAAAACTTTTTACAAAAAATACAGATTCTAAAAGAGAAAAAATATTTATAGCTAAAGAATGCATTTATGAATTTCTCACACTAAAAAAGTTAAATTAGCAAAAAATCCAATGTTGTTGAAAAATCATCAAGCGACAAGAACACCCCAACCCTCACCGTACTATGTCTATTGCTTAAGTATGAAAAGTAATATTTTTTCTCAATTGAAGCTCAATAAATAATGAGTAATTGACCTATTGTAATGAAGAATATTCAATAATTTTAAAAAGCTAAAAATAAAAACGCTAATCAGAAATTTGAAAAACACTGAAATTTTAACATCCAAGAATGCAATATTGCATTTTCATGATCATGACATCATCTTGAATAAAACTTCTTCTCATCCTTGGTATATATATTTGATTGAAATAATATCATTATTTGCGTTTTTTCTACATATATATTAAAATTTTCAATGATCCTACATTTATTTAACTTTCTTTTGAGCAATAATTTAAAATGTCTGATATACCTTTCCTTGCTTTATTGCCCTTAGGTGCACATGAGTATCATGGGGATCACCTTCCCTTTGAAACTGATTGGATTATTGCCGAAGCTTTTGCAAAAGCACTCGCTCTACGAGTGAAAAGTAAATTCCATATCGAGCTCTTACCAGTTGAAAAGATTGGCTATTCAGTTGAACATATGGATGTTACTGGTACGCAAACACTCACATTTTCTAACGCTATAGATCGATGGATAAATATTGGTGAAAAAGCCTACCATAAAGGAATTCAGCGTCTTCTTCTTCTAAATGCCCACGGAGGTAATTCGCCTTTAATGAGTATTGTCATTACCGAACTACGACGGCGTTTTGCAATGCTGGCAGTTGCAACCAGCTGGAGCCGTTTTGGTTTACCAGAAGGTTTAATGAGCCTATCTCAACAGCATCTTGATATCCATGGTGGTTTTATTGAAACCTCCTTAATGCGTTACTTAGCACCGGAAAAAGTACAGATGAAGAAAACAAAAAATTTTCATAATAAGCAAGAAGATATGATTGCTAATTATAAATACTTACGCGCTTATGGTCCTCATGCCTTTGGATGGACGATGCGCGATCTTAATCCGCAAGGAGCAGTAGGAAATGCAAACGAAGCAACACCACAAGCAGGAGCAGCAATTTTTTCTCATGTCCTTCATGGGCTCTGTGGTTTATTTGATGATATTAGCCAATTTAAAATAGATTCATTACAATAAAATACGCCTAATAAACTCCTACAACTCTTGCAAATCCCTTGAATTAGAAAAGACTATTCTTATCATTGCATTTTCAAAAAAATTATAACAAATTTTAAATGACTAATATCAATGAATTTAACAGCAATAATAACTTTACTGTTAAACTAAAACAGGAAGTCTAAATTCAGCGACGAATTATATTCTCTTATCTATACTGTGTGCAGAAACTTTATTTGTGCTTTGGACACTCTAGTACAACACTCTTATAGGCTTTATACATCATTATGAAATAATACGTCTTTCTCAACCTCACTCATATTGTACAAACCTTTTAAAAACAATACGTCCTATAAAGTTGTCCTTGGTCATATCAAAAACCCATTGATGTAAAGCGTCTAACGCCTTAGCTTTAAAAGAACTGAAAAGAGAACTATATATCCTCACATTGCTTTATCAAATTTTTTTAACCATCTTTGTCATTCCAAAATGATACGTAGAAACTCTCTTTTTTTTGCGTTTATCCCCTGATCTATATTTTATACTATAGAGAATATACAAACATATATCTTTCGATAAACTCCTTATTCATAATATATTTAACACTCAATGTTTTTTTAAATATCATCTTTATTTTTTTAACACCAAGATTTATTCCTGTATATCGTTTTAATTTCCAATAATAAGCACAAACATCCCCCTATATTCACGCTATCCGTGGCATTATGACGACCATTGCAAATTTTAAATGATACTTTTCAAGTAAAAATATCTTTTTTATGATAAAAAGCACACAGAAATGAAAAATTTTGATATCGACTTTTTAACCACAATCCCCTCCAATCACGCTTACTTCTGTATTTGAAGGACGATTTGACATAAAATTCTGTACTAATTTAAAAATAAATCATTTCTCTAAAAAAGCATTTTATCAAACAAAATTTTGACACCAGAAATTCAAAAAAATAAGAAAAATAAATAAAACCCCCTTAATAAACTATTTATCCTTAGAACTTTTCTAAAAATGGCTTTCCATGATATTTTCTAACACGCTCTATTTAAAATAATCCCCTGAGAAATCTATATCTCGATATAATCTCCTGAGAAATTTACATCAATAAGATGCTCAAAATATCTCACAGCGCTTATGACCATTCCTCTAATAAATGTCCAAACTTCACTCACTCTGTCTTTCACCTTGCTCATCATACCGTCATTTACCTGCCCCACTCTTTCAATTACAAATCTTTCTTTCTCAAAAGTTTTATTTCTAGCCCCTTCTTGTTCAATGCGTTTATCCCTAACACTGATAATTGCTGCATTCATTGCTCTACTATCTTGTATTGCTACAGAAACAAAAATGCCTTGCTGATCACTTTCTAAATTTGCATTAGCGCTTATAATTTGCAAAAAAAAACCAACAACTATTAAAAAAGCATATAAAAAAACATTTTCAAATTTGACCATAATCTTACCTCAAATTCTCTTCTTTTCTTTTTAATTAAAAAGCGAAAACAAACATATTTTTTTGGAAAGCCACAATCATAAGTTGTATATTATAAATAGGTCAAAAACACGGATGAAAATAGCAACATCACTTTCCCCCGATTAATCTATCCCTAAAAAATCTAGAAAATTAAACTTGAAAATATCTGCTAAACAAACGCCCCTCCCTCATTTCTAGAGACAATGTAAAAGAGATAAACCTATAAATGATAAGCCATTTTTTCAAAAAAGTCTAGCTAAAAACGGCTTATCATAATCATCAATATATTTTAATACATGCCATTCAAACTATCCGTAAGATGAAAATTCAACGCTATTGTTCTAAAATCATCTTGGCAACGCCTGATAAATACTGCAAAAGGATTGAAAATAAACCACTAAAAATACTTCAATATCCTTTTCCACAGCAGCTTATTCACATTAACATAATCTACTTTTTCCATCCTTCTGATTTTAAATTACTCATTTTTATAAAAGTCTTCATCTAAAATATAAACAATCATTGTCCTCATAGTGCCAATATCCTGTATTGTTGTACAATAGGAAAAGCATATTGAAGTTTATTTTTGCAAAATCTGCATTAGCACCTACAACTTGAAAAACAGGGAGACACTGCAAAAACATACACAGCATATTTTTTTTAAGCATTGTAGTCATCATTTTACCTCACAGTCTTTTTTCTTTTTAAAAAATCAAAGAACATCCAAAGAAATAGGCTCATTTGTATATTGGACTGCATAAATATAATACATTTATAAATCGCATTTATTTGAAATAACACTAAAAGCGATAACTTAAACCACCAGAAAAAGTTGTTCCCATAAAACCAGCCTTTGTTAACTTATGCTGATAAGCTAAATCACCATAAAGCGTAAGCTTAGGAAGTAACTGAGCGTTAAAGCCCAAACCAGCTTCTAAAGAAGAACCAGAAGCGCCTAACTGAAAAGCATCTTTAAAATAAACAGAGTGTTTATTTTCAAAATTATGCGTCAAGTGAAGTTTTCCGTAAAAAGAAATAATATGCGCTTCTTTAGTTACAGAAAGCGTCTTAGTTAAATGTCCACCAACACGCATCGTCAATTGATCAGGTTTGCCCATATTAATATCAAAACCATCAATATCGCGCGCTTTATTAAACTGAAAAAGTTGATAAATAAACTGAACTTGTGGATCAAAAACAATGCTTGCGTCCTCTGTCGTAAACGCTCTACCAGCAGTCAATGACGTACTCAACGGGTTTCCCTTTAATGATGCCGTCTTATTACGTGCAAGAGTGAAAACATCACCTTTAAACAAACCATAGGATAAAAGACCGTCTACATAAAAGCCTGTGTCACATTCTAAGCTACCATATGCAGTAACTGACCATTTATCAAATATACTCTTCTGACTTTGTTTAACATTCAAAGGCTGCAAAGAGAATTTTCCATAGTTCCCCATCACTCCAAAAGATATAATACCATATATGTTTTCAATTGTTTTCAACACAGCACCCGCCTCTACAGCATTATAATCAAGATCACCGCTATACCCATACTCTAGTAAAGATAAATCTGAATTATAACGGTGATGGCCACCATACCCGTGTATAAATAGAGCGGGATTTTTATCAATTTTCAACAATCGGCTAGAAATAGTGCGCATAGTTTCTAACTGCTTGTTTTGATTATTAATATCCATCAAACCAGAATGAAGTAAAAAATTTGGCAAAAGAAGATAGGTTGGAATTTGTGGAACAACGGCCCGCACATTATTATCTAAAGACGCAACATGTTGCAAAACTGATATAAGGCTAGGCCTTACCGGGGAAATGGCGGGAGAATTAGGCTCAGATACGGCAGGAACGGAGGCAGAAGATGTAACAGGAATAGTATCAAACTCAGATACAGTGGGAGCAGTAGGTCTAACAAGAACGGAATCAGTATTAGACGTAGAAGAGTCAGTAGGTCTAATAGGAAATTCGTCAGACTCAGGTTTAACAAGAACAGTAGATGTAACAACAGTGGCATGAGGATCAGATGATGTAGGAGGAACATCAGGCGTCATAAAAGTGGAACCAGTATCAGGGACAGTAGAAGGAGGAGCTATAGGGTCCGATGATGTGGAAGGAACATCAGGCGTCATAAAGGTGGAACCAGTATCAGGGACAGTAGAAGGAGGAGTTATAGGATCAAATGATGTAGGGGGAAAATCAGGCGTCATAAAAGTGGAACCAGTATCAGGTATAGAAGGAGGAATTATAGGAATATCAATTATAGTCGGATGTATAGACGAAACATTGATATTGGGATCCGATTCCGTAGAAGAAGAACCAACATCAGATCCAGTATCATCAGGATTGACATTTGTTACAGAGTTAAGAACATCATCAATAAAAGTATTGTTAGACTCATCTGGATCAACAACAGGAGGGACATAAGGTAAAACAGCCTTACTTTCGAGGCGAAAATCCCAAAATGGTTTAGTGCCTTCAACCAATCTCTGATCAGAATTTGCTAGTCCCAAAGTAGAACTTGGACCGTAGGCAACAAGATGATATTGATAAGGTGATCCTACGAATACAGTATAACCACCAGCAAGCTTAAAAGAGTCCTTAGTAGCATTTCCAGAAACTTGAATCAATGAAATGCCTTTATTATTACCTTTACCAGTACTTTTTCCTGGGTGTCCTAATCTAATTGGAACACCTTGCACATATACTGTTGTTTCTCCTGCAACATCCCCATGAATTAAAAGCCTGTCAGTTTTTTGGCGTTGGATATCCCCTCCCTCCCCCAAGCATGTATTAAGATAAAGACGGGCTTTACCTTTCGCAGTGTAAACAGTACCAACCCCTTTTCCGATACGAAGTGTTTGATAATCACTGGCTTTGTTAGATTCTATTTTATCAAAATGAACAGAGCTATTATCAAGATATATTGATGAAATATGCATAGAATTCAAATTCTTAGACAATAATTCTTGAATTTCTCTGCCTGCTGGCCTAGATAGCACCCATTTCGAGTTATTAGTTAATGTAATTTCTGCGGTAGAACTATCATCAATATAAGCTTTACCTACAAGTATAGAAGCATCAGCATTAATCTTCACAGATGACGTATCTTCAGCCTTTAACAATAAATCTCCAAAAACCGTTGAACCTTCTGAGAGTTGAACAGTACTACCAAATTTTCTGCTATAAATAGCTATACCACTTGGAGCTATAAACATTGTCTTCTTTAAATTAACAGAGCCTCGTCCAGCTTGAAATGTTTTGTTCCCGTTAAATGCTGTCTCCCAAAAAAAACCCATCCCATACAGTGAGGTATTCCCCTTCACTATAAAAGCAGAGTTTTTAATATCAGCATGGTTCGCAATACCCTCTAATAAAAGGCCATGAGCATTAACAGCATCAACTGTACTTTTATAAAGATTAATACGACTATTGCCTTGAAGCATATGCAAAGCTGCATTTTTGTCACTCCCATCTGGACTTCTCATTTGATTACTTTTTTCAGTAACCAAAACTTTATTTAAAGTGATCTCCCCAGATCCTGCCGCTTGCGCCCCTATACCGTCGGTAACATCAATGCTTCCCCCTTCCATTTTAACTTTCGCATTATTATGACTAAAGAGACCTATAGCATTCGTACCCATCTCAATTTTTGAATTGGTTAAAGTAATAAGAGATTGACGACCACCGACACTGACGCCTCTTCTTGTTGCTTCTATCAACCCAATATCCATCTCAAATGTTCCATAATCAACATCTACCCCAATTGATACACCCTTCAATTTTGATTTTTTTAAAGAAACCTTTCCTTCCTCAAATATCCTGACACCATACCGCAACCCGCTTTCTTCTGAATTTAGATTACTGCTTATATTTACACCATCAATGGTTACATTTTCTGCATTAATCGATGTATTTTTTTTCGATGCAGTTATAGCTCCATAAATATCTTTTCCAGGGTTATAGGTTCTATGGCTAATGTCATGCTTTTTACCATCATTACATCGATACGATGGAGCATTCTCATTACATGTAAATATATCCTCTCTGGGAGGTTTTACATTACTGTTAGCAGCATTGGTGTGAGCGACATTAGTATTAGCGGCATTGGTGTTAGCGGTATTGCTGTTAGCATTATGTGTGAAGAAAAGAAACGCCGTCGTAAAAGTACATAAAGATAATTGATTTTTAGACATTTTGATCATTATTTTTCTACAAACTTTCTTCCCCTTCTCATGAAAAACAAAACACGCCTTCTGCTTAATAACCTTCATTGCGTGCGGTTAATATAATACATTTTGTGTTCTATTAATACGTTTTGTGTTTTATGTAAAGATGAAATCAAAAAAATACTCAAATGTCATAGTTCCAAATATATAGCTCTTTTGTACATCATCAGTCGAAAAATAAACAAAAACAGTAAACTATCACCCTCACAACAATTACAAAAAGCACTGAATTTATAAATCGTTACGAAATGTGTACATCAAAAAATAATGCGCATAAAAACCAAACTATTTTCTAAGAAGAACAAAAAATGCACCTTTGAATAAAAATATATCTTCAAAATTTTTGAACAAATAAAACTTATATAATATAAAAAAAGCCACAAGAAAAACTCATGGCTTTTTACCTAAAATGATTAATCAAAATACAATCAAATTAGAAATGATAGCGCAGTCCACCTGAAAAAGTAGTCCCTAAGAAACCCGCCTTTGTAAGCTTATGCTGATAAGCTAAATCACCATAAAGAGCAAGTTTAGGAAACAACTGAGCATTAAAGCCTAGCCCAGCTTCCAGAGAAGAACCAAAAGAACCCAACTGAAAAGCATCCTTGAAATGCACTAAATGTTTCTTTCCAAAACTGTGGGCCAAATTAAGCTTTCCGTAGAAAGAAATCACATGCCCTTCTTCATTAGAGGTAAGAACTTTAGTTAAACGCCCACCAACACGTGCTACCCACTGATCAAGCTTTCCCATTTGAACATCAAAGCCGTCAATATCACGCGCCTTATCAAAATTGAGATACTGATAGACAATCTGAGCCTGCGGATCCAAAAAAAGGCCTTCACAATTTGTCATAAACATTTTACCAGCAGTCACTGAAGCATTTAAAAGATCACCCTTCAATGTCGCTGTCTTTCCCCTTGCAAGCGTTACAATATCACCTTTAAATATACCGTAAGATAACAGACCATCGATATAGAAGCCCTCATCATGTTGAATGCCACCATATGCTGTAATTGACCATTTATCAAATGTACTCTTCCGACTTTGTTTAACATCCAGAGGTTGCAAAGAAAGCTTTCCATAAGTCCCTATGATACCCAAAGACGCTGTGCTTTCCTCATTCTCAATTGTTTGCAATAAAATACCCGCTTCTCCGGCACCATAACTTAGATCACCTTTATAACCATATTTTGATGCAGATAAATCAGGAACATAACGCTGATTACTCCCATAACCGCGTATAAAAAATGCAGGAATTTCATCATCTTTCAGTAATCCGCCAAAATTATTCCTCACAGCTTCTAAACGCTTATTTTGATTGCTTACATCAACTAAACCAGCGTGAAACAAAGCATTCGATAAAATTAAATAAGTCGGAACCTGTGGTACAACTTCTCTTACTCCTGGCTCTGGGATCGGACGCGGTCCTGGCCCTGGCTCTGGTCCTGGCCCTGGCTCTGGTCTTGGTCCTGGCTCTGGTTTTGGCCCTGGCTCTGGTTTTGGCCCTGGCTCTGGACTTGGTTTAACATATGCACTATGAAGACGGAAATCCCAAAAATCCTTTTTACTTTCTTCTTCTGGATTTTCTCCTTCAGGGGCAACCGCTGCAACCTGACCCTCTGGTAAACCTTCTTCACCGTGCATTATTTTAATTTTCTGATTAGGATCAGCTTTCCCTAAAAAAGAATCTGGACCATAAGCGTGAAGCCTATATTGGTAAGGCGCATTCTCCAAAGTAACATACTCACCATATAACTTAAAAGAATCCTGCTTAGCTTTCCCAGAAACTTGAATAATTGAAATCCCTTTATCATTACCCTGCCCCGTGCTTCCTCCTGGACTTCCTTCAGCAGCGCGCACATAAACCATAGTTGGCCCACCCGAAACATGACCACGAATTATAACACGATCCGTCTTTTGATTCTCTAAGGAACCACCTTCATTCAAATATGTGCGAAGACTAATCTTTGCACTATCTTGAGCTATGTAAGCAACACCCCCCCCATGTCCAATAAAAAGTGCTTGATAATCATTATTTAAAGGGGATTCAAAAAAATAAACAGAACTATCATCAAGAAGTAAACGTGAAACAAATGAATTATTTGAACCATTTTTCCTAAATTTACGCTGTAAAATCCATTGCGACTGCCCACTCAAAACCACATTAGTATACGACATACCATCGAGATAACTTCCCCCCACAAGAAAAGATCTCTCAGAAGCAAAAACATCAATAGAAGCGCCGTTCTCAGCTTTTAAAAATAAATCATTTGAATCTATAATACTTCGCTTCAGTTCAATAATACCATCTATAGAATCATTTCCATAAATAGCTGTATCTTCAACAAAAAATCTCGTATCGTTTAAGTGGATGAAACTTAATTGAGGTAAAGTATTCTCACTCTCTTCAATGGCAGGGATATACCCTTTTGCCTCATGTAGTTTTTCTTTTTTAAAATATATACCATAGGATTCACTACCTTTCACATAAAAAGTAGATCCCAGCATACCAACTTCTGCTGCAAAATATTCCTCTCCCTCATATGCTTCTGTTCCTTTTCCGTTCGAATAAGACATACGAATAGAAGTATCTTTCATCACTATACCATGGGTATTAATAGCGATAACTTCTCCATATTTAGAATCAACATAACCACCCGCTTCTAAAAGAAAAGCCGCGTAATTTTTCTTATTGTCTCGTGCACCATCCCTTTGAACTAAAACATTTTCAAGAAACACAGCCCCATCCCACGACGCAAAAACCCCATGATTCTTTTGAAAATCAATTAGCCCCCTTTCAATTACAACATATGCACCACCGACACTAGAAATAGTTGCGAGATCACGTTCCTTAACACTAAAATTACCGCCTGTCTTAATTGTTACATCGCTTAAAGTAACCAACGTGGGCACTCCGACTGCCTGAACCGCAGTCTCGACTTCCTCAATAAGCCCCCCACTAACAGAAACTGATCCATTACTCACATGAATCCCTACCTCGGCATTTTTAATAGTAGAATTAATCAAATCAACATGTCCACCCTCTGATACAGATACACCACGTTGAAAAAACACTTCTGGGTCTCTACTGAATATAAATACACCCTCCCCTTTTACCACTGTTGGTGTAACTGCTGGCCTAATAACTCCTGGTTTTTTATCTTCTTCACTAGACCCTTTAACAGTTATAGCAACACGTCCTAACCCCGAAGGAAAATGGGTCATCTTTTCTTTTGTTATCATATATATATTATTATTAAGTACAGTCTTATCTCCACAGTTTTTGCACGAATAATGCAAAGTAGTGTTTGTATCATCAAAATGATGCGGACTAGGGATTACACCATAATAATCAGCATCATCTTCATCAAATACCTCTTCAACTTTCACACGACCAGAATTATCCCCTTTTAAAACGCTATCACCAGAAATATTATGATTATCAGAAACATCTGGAGAAAGACTATGAAAGGACGAAGAAGAGCCATAGGCCTCATTAGGGAGGTGAAGGGAAGCATAAATGGAATTGGGATCAAAATCAGGATGAAGAGAATTGCTATCCTTAGAAAGCACAGTAATGTTATACCTAGGATTTTCAGCAACTCCTACTGGTACTGAAAATGGAATTGTATCAACTCTTACTGGCACTGAATCTAGAGTTACAGCAGCTGGAGTTACACCAGTTGGAGTTACAGTAATTTTTATTCCGTTAGCATAATGAACACTCCCAACAGAAGAATCAAGACTACTGTCAACGATACCGTGCATTGCTCTACCAGTTGCTTCTTCCGCATTTGCGTATCCCCATATACCATTTTGTAACACAGAAAGAATAGCCGTTGTCAGAGTACATAAACGTACATGCTTTTTAAACACTTTAATCATAGCTAATCATAGCTCCATCGAAACTTCCTTTCCCCTCTCATTAGAAAATAAAAGAACCCCTTAAACGCATCTCAAAAGAAACTAAAAGATGCATTTAGTGCTCATTTGACACGTGCAATAAGCTATCCAAATCGATTGGGCAGAATATCTACCTGCAGCGAACAACTACCTATAAGCGAACAGTTACTTAAAGCACTTAATAGGTGTATAATACATTATATATTAAGTGTAAAGAAAAAATAAAACCATTGCGTGTAATTTAAATGATTTATTTACCCTTATGCTCTGCAAAATATTGACACCAGATAAGTAAAGAGTGAAAAAATTTTAAAACGCATTTTTTACAATATGGTTTTGAGAGTTAGTTAATTAATAATAAAGTGAAATAAGACATTGAGGCGGATATAGAACTTCCCATCATTAAATATCTTCTCAAGTAAAATAATCTAAATATATCGTGTTATTATCACTGATAATTTTAAAAAATTCTTTATTTACAAAGAAATAGTAAGATTATCCAACAAGCCTTCTTCTCTTGTATGCAAACTAAAGAGAGAAAAGTTAAGCTCTTTACACAAATATCAAAAAAACATTTTGGAGACAAATAAGATATAAAAAGGCGGCATAATATGCCGCCTTTTTGTTTATAAGATGCCTATTATGTTCTTATTTAAAACTGATAGCGCAATCCACCAGAGAAACTAGCTCCAGAAAAACCAGCTTTATTCAGCTTATGTTGGTACACAAAATCACCATGAAGCGCAAAATGGGAGTAAAACTTGATATTAACACCCAACCCAGCTTCTATAGATGAACCATAAGAGCCTAACTGGAAAGAATCTTTGAAATGAACAGATTGTTTTTTCCCAAAATTATGCGTCAGATGAAGCTTACCATAAACAAAAACAGCGCGCTCATCTTCAAACTCAACAGGGTTCTTGGTTAAACGTCCACCAACACGGACCACCCATTGATTTAGTTTTCCCATGTCGATATCAAAATTATCTATATCACGCGTTTTATTAAATCCAAGATGTTGATACACAACCTGAACCTGAGGATCCCAAACAAAACCTTCATATCCTATATCAAAGGCCTTACCACCAGTTAATGAAGCACTGAGAGGATTACCCTTTAATGTTGCTGTTGTTCCTCGTGCAAGAGTGGAAACATCACCTTTAAATATACCATATGATAAAAGACCATCAGCATAAAAACCTTCATCGTTCTGCACACTGCTATATGCTGTAACTGACCATTTATCAAATTCACTTTTTTGGCTTTGTTCAACATCTAAAGGATGTACAGAAAACCTTCCATAAGAGCCTATAACCCCAAAAGACACAGTACTGTACGCATTTTCAATTGTGTACAACGAAGCACCTGCCTCTATAGCATGATAGCCAAAATCACCTGCATATCCATATTCAGCTGCAGATAAGTCTGAATTATAACGGTAGCTACCACCATAGCCGCGCAAAAATACAGTAGGATTCTCATAAACTTCCAACAAACCATTCTTGGTATTTCTTATAGTTTCCAACTGCCTGTTTTGATTATTTATATCCATTAATCCAGTGTGGAATAAGGTATTTGGCAAGAGCAAATAAGTTGGAACTTGCGGGACAACAGACTTCACAACGTTTTCAGAATCAGAAGTAGAAAGAGTGTCTATTGGAGAAGTACGTTTAGGAGCAGTAGAAACATATGCAGAATCAGTTAATGCAACATACTGATTTTCTAAGCGAAATTCCCAAAAGTCTTTTCCGCTTTCAGCCAATGTAGGATCAAAATAAACGACATCCGTCCCTGCACGAGCCGTAGGACCGTAAGAACGAAGGGTATATTTGTAAGGCGAATTGTCTAACGTAACATATTCACCATCTAACTGGAAAGAATCCTTCTGCGCATGTCCATGAACTTGAATGAGTGAAACACCATGAACAATTTTATCATTCTTCCCATCTGTCCCTGCAACAGCCCTCACATGCACTGTAGTTTTTCCGTCAACATCCCCATGAATTAAAAGCCGATCGGTGACTTGATCATCACCCCTACCACTAGGATCTAAATACGCATTAAAGTAAATCCGCGCATCATCAAGTGCATGATACACAACACCATCACCTGTTCCAATACGAAGTGTCTGATATGAATGAGAATCAGATTCTGACGGCACAAATCGAATAGCACTATCTGAAAGTTTTACAAACGAAACACATGAATCTGAACAGAGAAAGTTGAAATTTCTGTAATGCTCATTCTTACTCTTACTCAATAGCCACTCTGATCTATTTAACAGCTCAATTTTTGCACGAGAACTCTTATCAATCCGAGCATCACCTGTAATCATAGAGTCGTTAACCACAACAGATACATCAGAACTACTTTTAGCTCTCAATAATGCATCACCGACAAGAGCAGATTTATCCTTTAAAGCAATACGCCCTATAGAATTCATACTGTAAACAGCAACACCGTTTGGAACTGTAAATTTTGTTCTTGGCAAAAAGACTTCTGACAACGATTTTGTACGGGAATTTTCCTTTTGTGATGATGCAGTTAATGTAGCTGCATTAGCATTCTTCTCTTGTGACTCCACAGTATGGCGCTTCATCCGTATTGATTGAATATTACCACTGCTACTTCTATCACCTACATTAAGTCCTCTACTAGGTGCCCTTGATATCTCATGCACATTTCTTTGACCAGAATCTTCGGGCAACATGTTAAGTGCACCTCCATCATCTGATGGTTTTGCTGATTCTTTACCCAAAAGCAATTCAACAGCTTTTTCTCTATCTACTTTATTTTCTGTCCCATCAAAATATATACCTAAAGATCCATTACCATTCACCGTAACGACCGAATTTTCGATTTTAGCTATATTATGAGCGTTTGTAAAATTATCTCTAAACCATACACCAGCACCATCAGTAATAACAGTCCCACGATCAAAGCTAACAACACCACCATCGCTCAACAGAAAAGCCGTCCTATGAAGAGTCGCCGGAGCATCCAAAATTACATCTCTGGGCTTTCCAATAAGGTTAACGTTTTCTAATTTAACACGTCCACCCAATTCAGCGATAACGGCCACACCTTTCTCTACACGGATAGATCCATAATCCATGGAGATCATACCATTATTATTACTACTTAAACCAGCGCTAGCAAAAAACCCTTTCACATTAATTTTTGTGTTATGCAAACGAATAGTTGATCCTCCAGAAGCAATAACACCTGCATAAAGAACATCTATCATTCCATCAGCCATCTTAATCTGTCCACCAGATCGAGCTTCAATTCCAATTGGGAAATCATAAATCCTTGAATCTCCAGAGGAAATTTCTGCACCTTTTTCTGCAAGCACAGCGCTCACAAAATCAGTATAATAAATTTGGTTTAAATTTTTTTGAAAACCTACACCTCTAATCACAACCTCATCCATGTTAACCGTGGTTTTTTTACGAGCCTCCCCTTGTCCTCCTACACGCACTGCATACACACTCGGAGTTCCCATTTTGAAAATACGCCCTTTCATTTTATGGATAGAACCATCATGACAGCGATAGGGAACCAGAACATCCTCCCTCCGATCGTTATTGTTATCAGAACACGTAATAACGTTACCAACTGAAGCAGTATTTTCAGCATCATCAAGAGTAGGAAATACAATAGAAGTGTCACCAATACTTAAAGACAAATCTTTTACAAAGTCAGACATAGATGCAGAAGACAAAACACGACCGACAGGCTTTGTAATAACCGATGCCGCATCTTCTTTAGTAAGCTGACTGGACAAGAGACCAACAATCGTTTCTGCATTTTCATCAGTAAGTTGGCTGGAAATAATCTCATCAGTTGCAAAAA
This sequence comes from Bartonella eidoli, assembly GCF_036576145.1. NCBI lineage: Bacteria > Pseudomonadati > Pseudomonadota > Alphaproteobacteria > Hyphomicrobiales > Bartonellaceae > Bartonella > Bartonella eidoli. The sequence continues at coordinate 58,826 of NZ_JBAFWX010000003.1, forward strand.
TATGAGGATTTAAAACAGGAGAACCACCTTGAAAAATAACAGCTGTAACATCAGTAGAAGTCGAAGGAACAAACACTTCAGAAGAACCTACACCACTTCCATCTTGGTAGTGTGGAGTAGTGCTACCTGCACCAACACCTACACTAGAAACATTTACTTCAGAACCAACTACCGAAGAGCCCCCTACTCCAGGAACACCTGCTGTAGAACCAATGACTGAAGGATGGCCTGCTTCTGTTCTAGGAATATCTGCCTCAGGAACAGGGCGACCTGTTGCACTATCATACAATAAACCATCTCTGCCAACATATATATACGAATGCGTTAAGTTTTGACCATTAGATAAATCTATTCCGGTATCATGACCATCAATATTATCATGATCCACATAATAACTATCATCAGAATGATCTTCTGTAGTCCCATCTCCTGTAGTCAATAAGGTATCTAAGTTTGTATGACTTTGAGAGGAAGGAACTGCAGATGAAGTAGATGAAAGAACTGACTCAGATAAAGATGTTCCGCTCCCTGCCGTACTTAACACAGGTGAAAGTATACCAGAAGATGCAGACCTTAAAACAGATGAAGACGCATTAGATGATAAAACATGTTCAGTAGTTGTACCGGGTGCAGCAGAACCAACTGTAGGAATTGTCTGTGTTTCAGTTAACTCAACAGAACCTGTCCCATCCGACGTAGTACTATCCTGAGAAGTAGCAGGAACCGGAGAGGTCGAATCCTGAGAGCCAGAAGTTTGAGAGGGAGCAGAAGTCCGAGAGGTCGAACTCTGAGAGCCAGAAGAAGAAGTCCGGGAAGAAGTGCTCTGAGGGGCGGGAACCAGAGTAATAAGACCCCCAGATGCGGAATGAGGAGAAGTCGTATGGGCATTAGCATTAGCAGTACCCGCAGCAGAATTCATAACAGAATTTATAAAAACACCGTCAGGAATAATATCAAAAGATGGAGCTTCAACAGTGACTAAAGAATCATCTTCGATAGCATCTAAAGAAGCACCATTACGACGAAGAGCAGGTATCGCTCCAACAGGCTTAGGAGCAGAATTTGAACGTTCAGGTTGAGAAGGTTGGTTTTCTAATCGAAAATCCCAAAACTGTTTTCCATTTTCAGATACACTCTGACCAGAATGCGATACATGCACAATATTAAATGGACCATGAGCGTTTAAAACATATTTATAAGGCGAATTGTTTAACGTAGTATAGCCGCCAGACAATTGAAAAGAATCCCGCTCTACACCCCCTCCATACACTTGAATGAGTGAAACACTCCGACCTTTAGTATTATCTTCTCTAAAATCTGAATGTTGTAAACCAGACGATGAATCATCTTGTACATATACTGTAGTTTTTCCAAAAACATCTCCATGAATCAAAAGACGATCAGCCACTCGATTATTGCTCAAATTACCAAAATCTTGGCTGACATTAAAATAAATCTTAGACCCCCCTCTTTCCAACCCTGCTTTATAAACTTCTCCACTCCCATGACCAATACGAAGTGTTTGATATTTATCAGAACTATTCTTTGGAGATACAAATCTAATTGCACTATTTTTAAGCTCTACCAATGAAACACAAGAATCCAAACAATTTCTTATATCATTCCGATTGCTGTGCGGAGCTTTTACTAAAGACCACTCTGAATTTTGATACAGGTAAATTTTGGCCTGTGATGTAGGAGCCATCCAAACGCCACCGACAATTGAGGAATCTATAACAGAGATTGTAGTTTGAGATCTATTATTAGCCTGTAATAATAAATCACCGGAAAGTCGCGAACCCTTGTTTAAAATAACATTAGCTACACCATTGCCACGATTGTAAATAGCCGTACCATTTTTAACATCAAAAATTGTTTTTGTTAATGTAATCTCTTTACGATCCAGAAAACCTGCCCCCTTGGTTCTCATTTGTAGGGGCGATATCGCAGGTTGAGCTGCCATACTTCTCGAACTGAAAATACCTGCATTTACATCTTTCACCATTTTCGCAGTTTTTTGCAGCTCCAAGGGCCGAACATGGACCAAAAAAGTATCTTTATTTAAACGAAGGTCCCTATTTGAACGAAGACCACTAAAATACATACCATATGCCGCTTGACTCGCCACTTCAATAACTGAATTGTGAAGCGCAATATTCCCATTACCAAAAACCTGTAACCCGTTTTGAGTATTAACTTTCACAGTACCATCACGAAACTCAATAGAGCCACCATTTTCTACTAAAAAAGCCGTACTATAAAAATGTGGTGTTCCAGTATTTATGCTATCAATTTGAACTTTATTTAAATTAACGCGCCCACCATCTCCTGATTGAACCCCTATTCCATTTCTCAATGTGATCGACCCCGACCCCATCGTGATAGTTCCATTCTGACTAACGAGACCTGCCGCATTTGGACCTCTATCGAGAACAATCCTCGTATCCTTTAAATGAATAGATGCCCCAGAACCAGCCACTGCCCCTACATGGAAAACATCAATTCGTCCACCTGTCATAGATATTTTTCCACCCCAGTATGCCTCAAGCCCAATCGGAAATGCCTTAATAGTTGTCTCCTTCTGTTTTCCCGCCCCTAAAGAAATGATCGCATTTTGTCCTGCTAATACAGCACTCACCACCTCGGAATTTTTATGAGATTTTTCATTATAAGAAAAATTTATGGTAACAGTATCGCTATTTAATTCAAAATGTTCATCTCCAACGATAGTTATGCCTTTTCCATTAATAGTTATATCCCCTGTCTTTACAACTCCAGCATCATACGTATTTATACTGGTCCCATAACCACTTTTTCTCTTATTTATCGCATCAAAATCCACTATTGTATTGCCATAATTAGCAATAGCATCATCGGTTACACCATAAAACTCAACCATACCGGAAAGATCACTCCCCGGAATCCCTGCACGCAAAGCGTTCTTACCACCCTTTTCCATCTTAAAGGCATATCCATTAATTTCATGTATGGACGAATTACCCGCCCCGTCACGCTTACAAATATAAGGAGGAGAAAGAGGAGAAGGAGGAGGGGAAAGAGGGGAAAGAGGGGGAAGAGCAGAAGGAGGAACAAAAAGAACAGAAGAAGTACCACTTTTTGATCTTATGTGAGAAGGAGAAACAACACTTCCCTTTCTCGAAGAACTTGAATCAATAGGACATGGAAGAACCACACCTGCGCCACTATAACTTCCTACACAAGTATCCATACCCTGTAAAAATAAAAAAACACTTGTTGTAATAGCGCACAAATGCGTATGTTTTTTAAACACATTAATCATATTAAAACTTTCTAAAGTAAGTAGTTTTGCAAAAGCATTAATTCGTAAGTACAAAATGAGGCATGAGTCCAATTTGTAACATATGCAAAACAACATTACAACATAATGTTCTTTATAATTTTATTGCATTACGCATAAAAAAGTCTAAATTGATATCTTAAGTGGGAAAAACCCTTTAATTTTTTAAAAAGGATAAAATGAAATGATCAAACATCTAAAATGGGCAGCTTCTATCTTAGTTGTTGCTATGAGCTTTACAGCATTTACATTGGAAAATGTAAGTGCTAATTCAACTGTAACTATTAATCATGTTTCAGGCACTACTCCTGTTCCCACCTCTCCTAAAAAAGTTGTTGTATTCGATTTAGCAACACTTGATAATATGAAACGCCTTGGCATAAGCGCTGTCGCGGGTGTTCCTGAAGGGAAAAAACCTGAATATTTACAAGAATTTGATGATGCAAAATATGAAAAAATTGGCACTATTTTCGAACCAGATTATGAAAAAATTGCTGCCCTTCAACCCGATTTAATTGTTATTTCTTCGCGGACTCAAACCAAGTATAAAGACTTATCTAAGATTGCTCCAACTATTGATTTAACAGTAAGGAATCAAGACTCCCTTGAAGATATAAAGAATAATGTGTCTATTCTTGGGAAAATTTTTGGCAAAGAAGAGGAAGCAAAAAAAGAGATTGCACAACTCAACGAAAATCTAGAAAAAGTTCGTAAAAGCACTAAAGGAAAAGGTACAGGCCTCATATTGATGACCTCTGGTGGAAAAATAAGTGCTCTTGGTCCTCAATCGCGTTTTGATATTATCCATTCCCAATTTGGAATCGCTGCTGCTACAGATAAATTAACAGTACAGAAACATGGACAGCTTATTTCTCCAGAATTTATTCTTGAAACCAATCCTGATTGGTTATTGGTTATCGATCGTGATGCAGCAATCGGGAGAGAAGGACAATCAGCAGCACAATTACTCAATAATGAACTTGTCCACCGCACAGTAGCAGGAAAACAAAACCAAATTATTTATTTAGATTCTTGGAATTGGTATCGAGCTAGTGGTGGTCTAACTGGTCTTAACGAAGCAGCTGAACAAATCAGTAAAGCATTTACAAAAAGTAAATAAGTATACAAATAACTTGCCTACTATAAAAATAAAATTTAAGGGTAGAGGTTTTTAATATCCTCTGCTCTTTTTTCTAGGAAGTGATTCATTGTGAAAAATTATTGGATAGCCATAACAATCATTATTTTGCTTTCCATTTTTAGCATTTTTGTTGGTTATTCTGATGTAACACCTTCTGATTTATTATCAAGAGACCCACATGCATGGCTGATTTTTTGGCAAACGCGTCTCCCTCGTACAATTGCAGTAATTTTAGTAGGCGCAGCGCTTGCTCTTTCTGGCATGATCATGCAGCTGCTTGCACGTAATCGATTTGTAGAACCATCGACTGCTGGAACTGTTGAATCCGCATCTCTTGGTATTCTTTTCATTATGATTTTTTTCCCTGACATTCCTGTTTTGGGAAGAATGGTTGTTGCTACAATTTTTGCCATGCTTGGCTCATTATTCTTTATGTTTTTATTGCGTCAAATTTCTCTTAAATCTATCCTCATTGTACCACTCACGGGAATTATGCTGGGTTATGTTTTAGGGTCTCTCACCAACGCTATTGCCGATCATGAAATGCTTCTTCCTTCTCTTCAATCGTATTTATTTGGTAGTTTTTCAATGATTCTTGAGGGAAAATATGAACTTTTATGGCTATCTCTTCCACTATGCATTCTTGCCTATTTTGCCGCTGACCGTTTTACAGTAGCTGGTTTGGGAGAAGACTTAACAGATAATCTTGGACTGAATTACCGCACCGTCATGTTCTTCGGTCTTTTTATTGTTTCCTTGATCACCGCTGTTGTGGTTTGCACAGTAGGTAGAGTTCCTTTTGTAGGACTTATTATTCCAAACATTGTTTCAAATTTCATGGGCGATAATATGCGCTATACGACTCCTTGGGTAGCAATTAGCGGTGCAGGACTGGTACTAATTTGTGATCTTTTAGGACGAATAATTCATCCTTCTCTTGAAATTCCTATAAGTACCATGATGGGAATTATTGGTAGCTTTATTTTTATTATAATTCTTTTACGCTGGAGAAAACATATTGAGTAAACGAAAAGAAACAGCACTTATACTGATAATACTTCTCATAACAGCATGTGCCGTAGTAAGCCTTTATATGACTTGGAATATCAGCATTTATACGTGGACATTCCGTTTAACAAAATTATCTTCCCTCCTTCTTATTGCCTATACAATTGCTGTTTCTACCGTTTTATTTCAAACAGTCGTTAACAATCGTCTTTTAACCCCTTCTATTATGGGATTTGACCAGCTTTATATTTTAATCAAAACCATCACGATTTATTTTCTCGGCTCTCTTTCTTTACCCTTTTTAAATGAAGAGGGACAATTAATCCTTGAAGCCCTTATTCTCATTACCTTTTCGATAAGTCTTTTTCGCTGGCTATTTTCCGATAGCTTAAAGGAGCTTCATTTAACACTCTTGATTGGTATCATCTTGGGTGGTTTTTTTTTCAGCTTACGCATGTTTATGCAGCTGCAGCTCAATCCAGATCAAATGATGAATTTAACCGATATCATGTTTGCGAATTTTAATAAATTTAATACATCATTAATAGGATTTTCTGCAATCATTGTTTTTATCATTAGTTTGGTTGGTTGGCGCCTACGCCACGTACTTGATATTCTTGCTATGGGGCGTGAAACTGCCCTCAACCTTGGGGTTAATTATCACAAAAGTGCTACAGCTATTCTTATTTTTGTTTCTATCCTTGTATCCATTTCCACAGCACTCGTTGGACCCGTCACCTTTTTTGGGCTATTAGTTGCTAATCTTTCTTATGAACTATCTCCTCAAGCAAAGCATAGTGTTACCGTGCCAATTGCAATATTATTAGCCATTATTTGTCTTGTTGGTGGACAATTTATTTTAGAGCAAATTTTTAATATGGCAGGACGATTAAGTTTTATTATTGAATTTTGTGGTGGAACTTTTTTCTTAATTTTACTAATGAAGGGAAAACTAAAATGATTGAAATCAATCACCTTTCCAAAGCTTATGGATCTAGGTTGATCATTGATAATTTATCCCTTCAATTACCAAAAGGAGGAATTATTTCCCTCATTGGTCCCAATGGCTCTGGAAAATCAACGCTTTTAATGATGATAAGACGCCTTTTACCACGTCATAAGGGCACGATTAACATTGATGGTTTAGATATTTATACAACCCCGCATGATGTTTTGGCTCAAAAACTTTCACTCCTGCGTCAAGATAACCCACTATCTATCCGTTTAACTGTATATGATTTAGTGAGTTTTGGACGCTATCCTTATTCTAAAGGCCGATATAACAATGAAGATAAACAGTTTATTGATAGTGCTCTCCGGTATCTTGGTTTACAGGATATGAAAGACCGCTTTTTGGATGAACTTTCTGGAGGACAACGCCAACGAGCTTTTATCGCAATGGTTCTCTGCCAAGATACAGATTATCTTTTATTAGATGAGCCATTAAACAATCTTGATATGAAACATTCTGTTTCCATGATGAAGCAATTACGCCGTACAGCTGATGAACTAAAAAAGACCATCCTTATTATTATGCATGATATTAATTTTGCATCATCATATTCAGATATGATCGTTGCACTAAAAAATGGAAAAGCGGCTTATTGTGGAACACCACAAGAAATCATGCAACCCCAAATTCTTAAAGAAATTTATGATATAGATATTCATATCCAAACAATAAATGGTACACCCATTGCTCTTTATTACCAATAAATTCTTATTCTATGATTGCAAAGATTTTTTGAGTTGCGTACGCTGTAAAATCTGCTAAAACTGAGGATAATTGGTGCTTACTGGGGAATAGTTTAATGGTAGAACAGCGGACTCTGACTCCGTTAATCTTGGTTCGAATCCAGGTTCCCCAGCCAATTTTTGATATAATGAATAATAGCATTTTTAATGCAGCTGTTTTCATACAATAATCGTAGATATTTTTAAAAGTTTGGCACTTCATCGCCAAATGATTTTTATCATTTATATAAATTTGAAAAGAGTTTTGTCTGTTTTAATTTAATCAAAAATTATTCTATATATGAATATAGTTTAAATATCTATTTTGGCGATAACTTAATAACAAGAGTTTAAATACTCAACCTCTTTAAATCAATTTTCCTTGTTTCATTAAATCAATTTTCCTTGTTTCATTGCAAAATAAAACGTGGATAATGAGCATCATTTATTATGTCAAAAGGTCAAATATTACAGAGAAATTTGATTCTAGGAGTATATAAAGAAACTAACTTTCTCCTTACGCCAATCATTGCTCTTTCAATATAAAAAATTTTTAAGAATATACCTGATAAACAGCCATCTACCTTATCCAATATAAGGCATATTTTAATGCGTTCTTTTAAAGACATATTATCACCAATATCAATATAATGAAAATTGATATAAATAGTGTGCATATTTACAAATAAATAATCCATAATGGATTTATATTAAAGAAAATTTTCTCATTTCCTTGTATGATAAATTAAATATTCTTACAATTTTTGAAACGAGAATATAAAAAAATTAATAAGACTCTTTCCCCTCATTTTATGAAGCTTTTGACTTAAAATAACTTTGAAATATCAGTCAGAAATTATTTCAAAAATATATCAACGTACCGATTAATATAAAGAAAATGATATAGGCTTTTTGAAGTGAATATATTCAGAATTTAATATTTTTATTAAAAAACAAAACACAAAAAACGATAAATAATAATCTGTTTTGGTATTTACAAAAAGCACATAATGAAATAGAAGTCGCTTTGTTTTTTTCTCCAAAAAAAATAAAAAAGTCATTAAGCATATCAACCATTAAGGGCCTACTTATGTATAAGAAAAAATTTTTATTATGTACAATTGCTGGAACTTTAATTCTCTCTCACCTTAGTGCAGCTTGTGCAAGTACTGCTACGCTTATTGAAACTCCTAAGGTTGATGTGAATGAAGGAGAAAAGGTTTTAAATAACGTCAGTATCCGTGATAGAATCGTTGGGGTAAATGTCAGTGGAGAACAATCATCTGTCAAAATTAAAGGGGGATCCATCACATCGGAACTTCTTTTATTTAGTGCAACAAAAGGTGCACATATTCATGCTAAAGCAATTACTGCCAAAACAATGACAACTGGATTGCAAATTGGAAACTCGACAATCAACCTTGAAGATTCTATCGTAACTGTCAAAGGAAACCACGAGGCTTATGGTATAGTTTTTCAAACAGGGACAGTAGAAAATAAAAGTGAAGCAATTCTCACTAAGACAAAACTTTCTGTTAAAGATGGAATTGGTATTTTTGGAGCATCAGCAGGTGGTAACGTTAAAATAAAGGATTCAGAAATTCATGCTGATTTATTATTGAAGAATGTAAGCATGATGCTGATGCCCCTTCCCTCTACCCTTACGGTAGTTGCTGATCATTCAATTTTAAAAGGTAAAGCAAGAACATCACAAGAAAAAACAACAATTCTTACTTTGAATAATAACAGCAAATGGATTGTAACAATTGGTGAAGGTGAAACAGATAACGATACCAATTTATTTAGCTATTCACTACGTAGCCTTAATGATAGGGCACATTCTAACGTTTCAACACTGAATCTTAACAACAGTACTATTTTTTTTAACGAGCCGATAAATGGTCAATATCAAACATTGAGTGTGGGACAACAACCAGGAGCTGATGATGCCCTTCAAAGAAATGAAAATAAACTTCCTACTGTAGGTGCCGTTTATACCGCAACCGGTGATGCGAAAATTTATACCAACCTTAAATGGAGCGATGGTGCTGCGAAAACAGAACAAAAAGCTGACCGATTGCTTGTTTATGGGGATGTATCTGGCACCACAACAATCTACTTAAATGACATTTCAAAGAATGAAGACATAAAAACAAAAGATACTGTGCCTCTAAATGCCCGCGGTATCTCTCTTGTGCAGGTGTCTGGCACAGCAAGTGAGAATGCCTTTAAATTAGCAAACGGTTATACTACAATAAATGGTTATCCTTATAAATATGTATTAAATGCTTATGGACCAACGTCAAAGCAAGGTAAAGGTAAAGCAAATGCAGAGCAAAATGTCTTAGGAGAAGGCGAGGGTTTTTGGGATTTCCGCTTGCAAAATGCCTATCTTGATCCTGAAGCAAAAATCAAAGCTCTTGTACCGCAAGCAGCAAGCTATTTGGTAATGCCTCATGCTTTATTTTCTGCTGGATTTTCTGATATTAGTAATCAAAACATATTGTTAGACAGAATAAAAGAAGCTGCATCTGAGCCTAAAAATGATAAAAAACAAGGAATAGAGATAATACTATCTTCTTATGGTGATAAGGTTACATTATCTTCCCAACGTAATCCAAACCAGTATGGGTATGGCGCTGATATTAATTACGCCGCATTGCAAGCAGGTGCTACATTGGTTTCTTTAGAAAATCAAAGTTTCTCGACAAGCTTCGGTCTTTTAGGCACATACGGAAAGCTAGATTTCACTCCCAAAGACATGGAAGAGTCAGGAAAGAGTACGCTTGATAAATGGTCATTTACAGCATATAGCCGCATTGAACATAACAATGGTATGTATATTAACGCCCTCTTTTCTTATGGAGTTCTAAACGGAAACATTACTACAAATATTATCAAAGATACCGCAAAAATAAGCGATGCTAAAGCATTAAGTGTATCTGCCACTCTTGGACAGAGATTAGAAACTGGAGCTTCAGGATTGATATTTGAACCACAGGCTCAGCTTATTTATCAAAACCTCCTGTTTGATACCATTAAAGACGTTGATAATTTTGTGGTTGATATGGGTAAACCACATCAGTGGTTAGTTCGTGCCGGTGGACGTTTAGTGCAAAATGTTCTAAATGATGAAAAAGACGGTACTGTTTCTTTCTATGCTAAACTAAATGTTATCAAAGCTTTTGGTGATGATTCTGCCATAAAAATCGGTGACTCTCTGCATCTTGATTCTAGAGGAGCTTCGATTCAGGGTGGTATTGGTGTTGATGCACAATTACTTCAAAATGTTGAGCTGCGTGGTGATGTAAGCTATCAATATAGGCTTCAAAAATCTGGTATATCCGGGGTCAGTTTCTCTGGTGGAATACGTTACCGTTTTTAAATATTCTTTAAATCGAATTTTAAAAATAAAAAAATGCCCCTTAATAACTTGTTTTGAAATTTAGAAGAATATATAATGGGTTAAAAGCATTAGTTTTATAGGGGGGGGTAGTATTTAGGGATATTTATATGAAAAAACGCCTCTTCCTATGCACAGTTTCTGGGATATTGTTTTATTCTTATGCAGATTTGTCTTACGCTTCCGCTGATAACAGTCATCTAAATGAGACTATTATTCAGTCTAAAGATGAGCCTACGCTTAAAGATGTTACGTTTAAGGATATTACAACGCAATATCCTGGAAGAACTATAGTTCTTTCTAACGAAAAGGTAGATGAAAAACTCAAGCCTCAAAATTCCGAAAATGGAAAATCTGAAAAAATGAAAAAATTGAGGACTGCAAGCGATAGCGCTTATCATATCCCACCACAATCTGCTCCTTATGGAAATGGTTACGCAGATTTTCCAAGGACAAGTGGTAAAGAAGAGACGACTAAACCGAGAAGGCGCCCATCTCTAGAGCCTACTACTTCTGGGAGAAATCCTGCACCTAACGGACCAGAAGCTGCTGCTCCTGAACAAAAAGTGCCGATACCAAAACCCTCTGAACAGGCGAAGCCGGAGATCTCGCATCCTGAACAAATGGGAAATGCACAGCATCGGTATCATGCTAAAGTTGAAGCTAAAGATGGTAAAACTGTGACACATCGTGATGTTGCAATTTACGATAGATTTTTTTCTGTAAGTGCACAAGGAGAAAGGTCGCTGGTATCATTAATAGGAGGAAGTGTTAATTCAAATTTTGTTGCAATAAATGCAGAAAAGGGAGGAACTGTTGATGGTGCTAATATCACTGTGACGGCGGTATCAGCTGGTTTATTAAATCTAGGCGGGACTATTAAACTTGAGGATTCAACTGTCACTGTTACGGGTAATCGCGACGCTTATGGTATTTTTTTCAAAACTCAACCTTCTGCTGCAAACCGTCAAAATGTACCCGGAGAAAGAAATAGCATACCACCAATCTCTTTAGGAAATATTCCTAATACAGTGTTATTGTTTAACACTACACTTTCTGTTGAAAATGGTATTGGTATTTATGCAGAACCATTCACAAATGGTATTGTGAAGCTTGACAATTCAAATATTGTTGCTGATGTTTTATTAAAAAGTGAGCATAGTGATAAGAATTCTCCACATACTTTAGTATTAACGGCGAGCCAGTCTACTTTAGAAGGTCCTGCAAAAATGCTAGGGAAGAGTCAAGCAATGTTTGATCTTCATAATGGAACAAAGTGGATTTTAACAAGTCCTCAGGGAAAGCATTATGATCGCTACCCTGGTTCTGATTTACCGTTTGACATTAATGACGCAGCATATTCTAATCTTTTCATGCTGAGCCTCCAAAATAGTTCCATTGTATTCAGTAAACCAAAAGATGGTCATTATAAGACCTTGTATGTAGGATACAGTCCATTGCAAGCCAATCAGCAAGGAATGAATGGAGATAATAAGGAAACTTATAGCGCAGAGGATCATGCAGAAATTTACTTTAACTCAAAATGGAGCAATGATTCTACAATCCAAGAACAACAAACTGACCGTTTTTTAGTCTCTGGTGGTGTATTAGGCACGACCATAATTCATGTTGATCTTTCTGAGGATGAAAAACAAGCTCGTAAGAATTCTTCTTTGGAAAAGGATGTGGTTTCTATTCCTGTTGCAAGGCGCGGAATTTCATTGGTTCAAGTTTTAGGAAATGCTAAAGAGGACTCGTTTAAGCTAAAGAGTGATTATATTGTACAAAAAGGCTCCCCTTATAAATATGTTTTAACTGCCTATAAGCCTGGTACATCTGATGCGAGCCAAAATTTGTTTGGTATGGATGGAAATGATTTCTGGGACTTCCGATTGCAGAATGAATATATCGATGGTGATAAAAAAGTAAGAGCAGTCTTGCCACAGGTCGCAAATTATTTGGTCATGCCAAGTGCTGTATTTGCTTCTGGTTTATCTGATATTAACAACCAGAATATGTTGATTGATAATATACGAATGAAAATGTCTGGGCCAGAGGATGAGAACAATAACAATAAAGGGATTTTTCTATCTTCTTATGGTAATAAACTAACATTTTTTTCTAGTCGCGATCCAAATCAATACGGTTATGGTGCTGATATAAATTACACAGCTTTACAAGCAGGTGGTATATTGACCGCACTCGAAGGAGAAAATATCACAACTGATTTTGGTCTTTTAGGGACATTTGGAAAGCTAACTTTCTCCCCAAAGGGTATGAAGGATTCTGAAAAAACAATGCTTGATAAATGGTCGCTCACGGCATACAGTGGTGTCCAACATAGCAGTGGTTTATATGTTAATGCTTTCCTCTCTTATGGGGTATTAAAAGGAAATATTGCTGCACCTCTGATTAAAAGTACAACAAAGTTGAAGAATGCAGATACATTAAGTGCATCTGCTACGGTTGGACAAAAATTAGAAACCAATATTAAAGAGTTAGTCTTTGAACCACAAGCTCAACTTACTTATCAAAACCTTATGCTCAATACCATTTCAGATGCTGAGGGTTTTGAAGTGGATATGAAAAATCCTCATCAGTGGCTGATACGTATCGGTGGACGTTTAACACAAAGTATATTTAATGCTGAAGAAGGACGTGGTGTTTCTTTTTACGGTAAATTGAATGTTCTTAGAGCTTTTGGTGATAATGGAACAATACGGATTTCTAACAATTTCCACACTGACTCCATAGGATCATCAATTGAAGGTGGTATTGGTGTTGATGCGCATTTATCTCAAAATATTGCACTTTATGGTAATGTGAGCTATCAGCATAAACTTCAAAAAGCTGGTGTATCTGGAGCGAGTTTTTCTGGAGGAATACGCTATAATTTCTAAAAGAAAGCAAAATATTAACAACATAGGAGACAGCACAATGTGCTGTCTTTTCATTTAATCAAAGCTTGTACTTTAAATTAAAACTTTTTTATAAAAAGCGCTGTAAAAATTATTATACGATAATCAATAAAGTAATTACACGAGATGCAATAACCAAAAAAATATTTGTTCCTTTAATTGAATAAAAATCACAAGATCATCGTGTCGCTTTCTCCAAATAGGTAACATTGTATATTTTTTTAGTTCTTCTTTTGGTCTCCCATCTTTATCATTTTAATTGACCATATCTGAGATATTTCTTCCTTTTATTGTTCACGCGCAATTTTTTCATTTTATGTTAATGCCCCAAAATACTAAAAAACTCTCTCTAATCTGTATAAAATGCAATATCATCCATCACCTTATATGAAATTTTTAAAATGCAAATAAGCTCTCCCCCCGACCTTCCATCAATTTGCGTAAAATAAAAGGTCCCCTGCTACCCTCAAAGATTCCTCTTAGAAATAATCCTTGTTCAATATGAAATCAGAACCTTACTCCAGTGTTTTATTTTTAATAAAACCAGTCCCCTCAAACAAGCCGAGCTTTTGCACAACCACGTAATCTAAATCATTCACTTAGAGAAACTGAGATCAATTGGATCACATGCTCCATCCGTTTCTTTTGTGCGCGCAGACACTTGCAAAGCTTGCGAAAGATCATTCACTGCACCCAAATGCACCTGAAGACATTCACTATTACGATTCACTTTTTCCTGTAAATCTGATAACAGGCTCTCTATCTCACACTCAATATCTTGATTCATGTAACGCTTTACATCACTCATAGATTTATTAAGATCACGTAATCCACGTATTTTACATAAATTTATTTCTTCATAATCTGGAATACCATGACTCTCTAACATAGAGCTTTCGTAATCAATGACTTGCGATAACCCCTTAACTGCAGCCACAAATTTCGTCATCGCCCATTCGCGACAAATGTGGTCATTATCAAGAACTTTTGCTTTTGATGCAGTCATTTTTATTTCCCCTTCAACAGTATTATTTAATTGGTCTTGAAACTGAGAATAATCCAAGTAGCCTCTCTCAATATTGACGCACTAAATTAAATCTATTGTATAGATAACCACACCTAAAACAGCACACGAATACTTTAAGAGCTCAAGTTTGTTTTCACCTCCAACGTACTAAATGAAAACATATTTCTTTTCTTTGCTAAAAAACAAGACTGGTAACACATAAAATTTGTATTAAAAACCATTATTATCTACAGCAGTGGCTTTTGCCTCACCTGCACTTCAGCGTTATATAGCCAACGTATCTTAAAAGCTAACTTTACGACAATCCCAAAATATCCATCTCTTCTATGCACCATCTAGACATATGCACCCCCTCCTATACACAACAATTGCTCAAAAAGAGCAGCATTTAAGTGGATCCGCCGTATCCTTTTCTTTTCACATTATTATTCGCTTTTCTTTGCAACTAAAGAGCAATGGTACAGGATTTTTTTTACCATTTCAAGGACTCATTCAAAAAGCGAGAAGCCTATAACTCCTTATGATAAAAAGCTTTTTATTTTCATGAGAAAGTACATTAACCCAATAAACAATGCACAAGAACAGCATGATTTATATACTAATATCAGACTACCTAATATTAATCCCAGCTTCACTCAATCCAAAACTTATAAAATATGCAAATAAACAGAAAAATATTTGTTATATGATCATACACAACACAAAGATTTATCTTATCTGTATTCCATTTATATCTTCTTTTGAGATAAAATAAGCTATCCCAATTTAAATTTGTGGCAACATGTCATTTTCTACATTTTTCCATATTTTTGTGAAAGCAATTCACGCACCTCATCGGCTATTTTTGTCCCACGACTTGCGCAACTCGTTTTAATTAAACGATGTAAACTTTCTGGCACATCAATCGTAAGACGCTTCATCCGTTCATCTTTAGACCCTTCACGGCTTTCCACCCACGCATCCGCTGTTGCAGGAATTGATTTATTAGTCGGCTTTGTCCCAATCTTAATTTTTTTGCTCATCGTGCTAATTCCTTTACCTCAGTAGCAACAGCTTCAATCTCTTCTGCAGCGGGCCCTTTTTGATCAATTTCATAAACTGCTTTTCCCTGCGCAGCAGCTTCAGCAAACACCACGCGTTGAGCAACACTAGAAGAAAGGACACGCATCGGGTACACGGAAAGGGCTTCCCCTACATCGCGCCCTATTGCTGTATTTACTATTCTACGATTAATAACAAAAAAAGATTTCAGACTTTCCTTATATACACGCGCCTCATCAATCAGCTGTACAATCCCATCAGCCGCCCAAATATCATAGGGGCTAGGCTGTACCGGAATCAGCACTAAATCAGAAGCCATAATAGCGCTGCGCGCAAGATCAGTTACGCGTGGAGGACCATCAATAAAAACATGATCATATCCAGCACCAATCTGTACAATTTCTTTATGAACTGTTGCGCGCGGCAAACCAACAACCGGAAATAAGGGATCACCTTCACGAGCAGCAGCCCAATCTAATGCACTCCCTTGTGGATCTGTATCGATAAATAACACACGTTCGCCAACACGTGCAAAACTGGCTGCAAGATTGACACTCAACGTGGTTTTTCCAACACCACCCTTTTGATTTAATAATCCAATTATCATTAATTACGCCTTCCAGCTTTATCGTTTTTACGTTTATACAGAAAACAACAAAGCATACAAGCATTTTACAAACAAAAAACCATCTTCTCTTCTATTTTTCAAAAAAACTTCTACTGATGAACTGTATAAACTCTAATTAATATACTTATTCTATACAGCTTTATATAAGCGATAAGGGAAGAAAAAATCCTCACATTTATAAAACATAGGATCATAATATAATCTGTAAATTTACGCTCACAATTGTGCCCTGCTCAAAAATTATTTTTTTAAAAAAGCTTCTAAAAATGCCCTAATGCGAAAATTGAAAAAGATACGCGCTCAGCTCTTTTTAGCATCGCCATCAAAAAAATGATTGCCTTTCTTAAAATTTCTCTTCTGATTGAAGCAGCACTGTCGTTGATTAAGCAGAGATTGTCATCTAAAGGAATTATGAAAAGAACATGGCTTTCCCATGCGACTTATTTTCGGTTGAAACGTCAGAGCTATATCAAAAAATCATAGAGCCTTCAGATTGTACGAATTTAGCTGTTATATTCATATTTTGAATATCCACTTCCATTATTCAAAGAGAACCAGTTCAGTATCAGAGAGTGCTCATTTCAATAATAATCTCTCATAGTACCAATTTGCCGTTATGCAGAGAATGAATAGAGAAGAGAGTAAAACGAAGGCAAAAATCTTCATTGCTAAGGGGAAATACTCTGGTTCTACCATATAAGATAGGACAAAGACTCCCAGAACCGCAACACTGGAAAATGCTCCTATTCCACTTATTATACCGCAAATTAGTCCGCGAAAAGTAAAGAGAAGAATAAAAAGTAATAAAAGTTAATCCCCGACCTATTTGGGATATTAAGGATCGTTTTTTGTTGGAGTGTGCAACTTTTTGTTTGCAATTGTTGTTTCGTTACTGTGTTTATCAGACAGATATGCTTTCCATGAATTCTTCCCCATTTTTATTTTGTAGTGGTCTATAACTAATTTTGATGCAAACCTATTTTTTTGAGCAAGAACCTTTAAACCTTTTCGTCTAAAATAGATAAACCGTCCACAGCGAATAGGGAGCTGCTCCTGTACAAGACTGATCTGTTCGCCTTTTCGTATTTCTTGTGTAATTTCGTGGGGATAAATTAAAGGTTTCTGCTGAAAATTAAGACTCTCAGTTCTTCTTACACCGAATGTTCTTAAAGATTTGCTTTTTCCTGTGACTTCTATAGTCATTTTCCCAATAGTGATATATCAAACGATATCATCATATCCAGAAATATTAAGAGTAAATTCTGTTATAAACCAACATAACAAATATAGCTTACGCAATAAATTTCATTTTTTTACCTTAGTTATTGTGTTTTCAACAGACACCACACTTCTCTAAAAATGTTATCCTTTTAAATCTCATCTTTATAATTTTTTCTTGATGTATAAAATCCAATAAATATAGTAAATCTATATTTATTGGGGACCTAAAAAATGAACATGCAACAAATTGAACCTGATATTTTCATCAGTGGCCAAATTAACATCGAAAATATCGCATCACTAGCAAAAGCGGGCTTTAAAACGATTATCTGTAATCGCCCAAATCAAGAAGAATTACATCAGCCTGATTTTTCAACCATCAAAGCTGCAGCACAAAAATATGGAATAGAGGCCTATCATATTCCTGTTATCGCCTCCCACTATAAACAATCAGATATTGAAGCCATGAAAAAAATTTTAGACACAGCATCCCTCCCTCTTCTCGCCTATTGCCGCTCGGGAGGAAGATCTATGCAGCTTTACCGTTTAGCACGCCTTTAATGAATCACTTATTTTAATTGATTAGAAAGAAACAGGCGATAAATCTAAAAACTGCAAAAACATGAAATTATGAAAAGATAACCACAATGACAAAATTAGATATCAAAATATTTGATCCCTCGTCCTATCAACGAAAACGCCATATACTCTATGATATTTTAGAATATATTTTTATTATCGTGATTAGTTTAAGCGCTGTTTTTGTCTCGCTTCTATCTTTTTCAGACCATATTAAAGCGTATTTTTAAAAGTCAGCAATTCGTCCAACTGTGACAAGGGCTGTGCTGTCATCAAAATCGACCTTGCCGCTTTTTCATCACATTTCATTTGCGCAATCAAAGGCTCAATCCCATTAAATTTTTCTTGTCCACGCAAAAACTCTAAGAAAGAAACGATACAGCTTTCCCCATAAAGATTGTCATCAAAATCAAATAAATAAGTTTCGAGAAGAGGTGCTCCATTTTCAACAATTGTTGGACGGCATCCAAAGCTTGCAACCCCATCATACAAAATACCATTAGCGCGTCGCAACCGTATCGCATAAACCCCCTGCGCCAAACTGGTTTGAGGAGGCAAACTTTGATTAGCAGTAGGGAAACCCAAAGTGCGTCCGAGTTTTTCCCCTTCTATAATATTTGCACGCACCCGATAATGATACCCTAATAAATGAGATGCTTTTTTTACCTGACCCTGTGAAAGAAGCTGACGAACAAAACTAGAAGAAATCATTATTTTCTTTTGTATATCTTGCTGGCTTAATAAACAAGGAACTTGGACAACCTCAAATCCCAGCTTTTCTCCCATCTGAGATAAAAAATGCGAATTTCCACTTCTTTTATAACCAAATTGGAAATTTTTACCCATTACCACAACTGAAACATCAAATGTTTCTTTTAAAATAACATTGATAAATTCATCGGCTGAAAAAGCAGCTAAATGAGCATCGAAATGCTGTTCAATCACACCATTAAACCCAAGAATTTTAAAAATTTCAGCCTTTTCAGCAGCCTCAGTTAATCGATCAACAGGATTTGATTGTTGAAAAAAACTTCTCGGATGCGGTTCAAATGTTAAAACAAGAGCTGGCTTATTTCTCGCACACGCTAAATCACGTGCTTTTTTGAGCACTGCTTGATGACCACAATGAACCCCATCAAAGTTTCCAAGTGCTAATACCGCCCCTCGCAAGGCATGAGGGATCATATTAACATCCTTAAGACGCAAAAACTCAGACATTACTGAAGCGCCCGCATTATCGCTTGTGGCTGATAACCATAACGTTTAAAAAATGAACACAAAGCTTCTTTATCCACCACACCGTTTTTCATATAGTCATCACGGTGAACCCCATTCATAATATAAAGGACATCAAGACCAAAATCGACTGCCCCTTTAACATCGGTTAGAAAACCATCACCAATAGCTAAAACTTTACTTTTTTCTGTTATTCCACGGATTTCTTGAAGTTTTTCCAAAGCGCACTTATAAATTATGCCATGGGGCTTTCCGGCGACGCGCACTTCCCCTCCTAATTGCTGATAAAAGCGCGCTAACGCACCAGCGCACCAAATTTCCTGATCTCCTGCATGAACAGTAATATCAGGATTGGCACAAATAAATGGTAAATTGCGTGACAATAAACGACGAAACATCTTTTCATAAGCATGCGGTGTTACATCCATATCCTTTAAAAAACCGCTACAAACCACTACAGATGCTTCCCATTCCTCAACGAGTTCACAATCTATTCCTTCAAATAAAACTAAATCACGTTGCGAGCCAATAAAAAAAACTTTACGTGGAGCAGAACGAATGAGATTACGCGTTACATCTCCTGAAGTTATAATTGCATCATAATATTCATTATGAACTTCCATATTTTGTAATTGAGCAATGACACTTTCTCGTGGTCGGGGTGAATTTGTTATAAAGATAACACTTTTTCCCATTTGTCGGATTTTATGCAACGTTTTCAAGGCTGGCTTAAACGCTTGCACACCATTATGTACAACACCCCAAACATCACAAAAAACAGCATTATAATGCTCTATAATACTATCAATATGGTTTAGTTCGTTCATGTTGCACCTGTTTTACATGTTTTCTGTCTATCACACTGTCTTTTTAAATTACTTATCGAAAGATCATTATCCTGTCATCTTCTTTCTCAACACGACAGCCTTTATTTCTTCTATCTCTTTTATAGCAGTTTGATTATTCATTATTATGTTTACAAGCAACTTACTTGTTCCTTTTTTGAAGTGCCCTTAGCTAAAGCTAAAAATCTTTTTATCTACAGTGTGATACAGTTTAAGCCTTACCAACTTATTCATCTCAATGAGGAGACATTTTCTCGATCATATCTGATCACGATACATAATTTGGAACTATAACATAGAATAGTTTTCAAACGCCCCTCATAACAAAAGGCATTCTCTGCATACACTTTTCATAAGATATGAAAAAAATAAAAAACATTTTTTATTAAAAAAAACAATATTCATTTAGCTCTCTATAAAAGATGCACTCCATAACTTTATCAAAGGTATCAATCATTACTGGTTGCTATTCAGTCAGATATCTTTTCACGATAATTTATTATTATTTTAGAATTTTTATTCTAAAACAGCCCAAATTATTTATTAACAGATTGGTCAACAATGAACACAGCACTTTTACATGCACTTGATCCATTCAATATCCAAGAGCAGTGATTAATTAGAAAAAATAGAAGTCTTAATAAGCAACAATTATACAAAAACAAATGAACTTCGTACAAAAATAGAATGTAATATATTTATGAAATAACCACTGATTAACCCATTTGTGATAGTCATTTTCAACTTATTACACCGCCACGGATTTAAAACATTGAAAAAAAAATTTATGTCAATAATAAAAATCCTATATCAAATAGAATATGAAGAGATTAAAGCTCTGAATGTACTTTTATTGACAGAAGGATACACACCATCGTAAAATACTTTACAATTAGTATTATTGTATTGATATATTCATCATATTTTTACACTCTCAAATGACTTTTATGTATCTCTTCGTCGCCTCTTTATATAGCAAACTTATGTATTTTTATGACTCTTATTAAAAAATTTGCCACTGTTGCTTCAGGAACTTTGATGAGTCGCATTTTTGGCTTTGTGCGCGAAGTACTCATGGCAGCAGCTCTTGGAACCGGTCCGGTTTCCGATTCATTTAATGCGGCTTTTCGTTTTCCAAATACATTCCGTCGCTTTTTTGCTGAAGGTGCTTTTAACGCAGCTTTTGTTCCTCTTTTTTCAAAAAAAATTACCGAAGATGGTAAAGAGGCTGCCTGCAAATTCGCGGAAGAAGTATTTGGCGTATTATTTTCATTTCTTTTGCTTTTAACCATTGTGCTAGAATTAAGTATGCCTTTTTTGGTACGCACCATTATCGCTCCAGGTTTTGCAGAAGATGCAACAAAATTTCATGCTACAATTCATTTTACTGCAATCATGTTTCCTTATTTAACATGTATGTCTTTAGCAGCAATGATGGGGGGAATGTTAAATGCCCTGCGCCGCTATTTTGTTGCAGCTGTCGCCCCTCTCTTTTTGAATATTATTTTGATTGGTGTTCTCGCTTATGCTCGAATATACCATCTTGATGCTTGGAATATTGGATTAAATCTCTCTTGGGGTGTTATGGCAGCAGGTCTTCTCCAACTCATCTTAATAGCTGTTTCTTTGCGTCAAAACGGAATAAAGTTTTCCTTTCGTTTCCCCCGTTTCAGTCCCAATGTTCGCAAACTTTTAACTTTGGCATTCCCTGCAGCGATCACGGGAGGGATTACCCAAATCAATTTATTGATCAACACCAACATTGCCTCTAGTCAATCAGGAGCTGTATCTTCTTTAGTTTATGCTGACCGTCTTTATCAATTACCGTTGGGCGTCGTCGCGATTGCAATAGCAACGGTTCTTTTGCCAGAATTAACTAAAGCTCTACGCAGCAGAAAATACAAAGAAACGCATAATTTACAAAACCGCTCTATAGAATTAACCTTGTTGTTAACGCTCCCAGCATCTGTTGCTTTTTTATTGCTTTCCAATCCCATTGTCAGTTTGCTTTTTGAACGTGGGCAATTTACAGAAGAATCAACACATCATGTTGCTCAATTACTTGAGCTTTATGGAATAGGCCTGCCAGCCTTTGTTTTGATAAAAGTTTTTATACCTAATTTTTTTGCCCGTGAAGATACCAAAACACCTATGTTTTTCACAGGAATTTGTGTTTTCATTAATATCAGCCTTGCTTTAACATTATTCCCAATTTTGTCAGCACGAGGCATTGTCATTGCTGAAATTACCTCTGGGTGGGTAAACACACTATTACTATGTTTTTTCCTCATCAAACGTGATTACTGGCAATATGACGCACAACTGATAAAACGCATTATACGTCTTATTATTGCTACTCTTTTCATTACAGTATCTTTGTATTATACGATTGATGTCTTTGGATTTTTATCTACTCCTTTATCTTCACACGCACCGTTCTTGTTGCGGGCAATTACCTTAGCAGGAATTATGATCGTTGTAATATTGGTGTATTTTATAGCATATTTCATTCTTGATACCCGTTCCTTTTTCCTCACTCTCAAAAATTTTAAACAACGCCTATGAGATTTTTTCTTGCTTTCAAAAAAATGCTTTGTCAAAACGCAAAGAATGAATAACTTCACAAAGAAAGAGTTATCCTATGAACGCCTTTACACCCCTTGTTTTTTCTGGTGTACAACCAAGTGGACATTTACATCTTGGCAATTACCTTGGGGCAATCAAACATTGGGTTGATCTGCAAACATCCTACAACTGCTTGTATTGCGTTGTTGATATGCATGCGCTTACGATTAATCCAGATCCACAAACCTTAAATGAATCAACAAGGGCAGTGACGGCAGCCTTCTTAGCTGCTGGAATTGATCCTCACAAACAAATTATCTTTAACCAATCACAAGTTTTTCAACATGCTGAATTAGCCTGGATTTTTAATTGTATCGCCCGTATTGGTTGGCTGCAACGTATGACACAATTTAAAGATAAAGCAGGAAAAAATCGTGAAAAAGCATCGCTTGGGCTTTTTGCATATCCAAGCCTAATGGCTGCTGATATTTTGCTCTATCGTGCCACACATGTCCCCGTAGGAGAAGATCAAACACAACATGTCGAACTGACACGCGATATCGCACAGAAATTTAATAATGATTATGCTGACCGCATTGCAGATTTAAACTTTGATGTTTCTATACAAGTAGGAGAAGAAAAAATACAAGGTTTCTTTCCAATGCCAAAAGCACTTATTGGAAAAACAGCCATGCGTGTTATGTCCTTACGTGATGGCACAAAAAAAATGTCAAAGTCAGATTCCTCAGATTTATCGCGTATTAATTTAACAGATGATGCTGATCTTATCGCAAAAAAAATACGTAAAGCAAAAACCGATTCCGCCCCTTTCCCCGATACAGTTTCTGCCTTAAAAGAACGTCCAGAAATTGATAATCTTCTTGGTATTTATGCTGCCTTTGCAGAAATTAGCAAAGAAAAAGCTCTAGCAGAATTTTCTGGACAAGAATTTTCTTTATT
This sequence comes from Bartonella eidoli, assembly GCF_036576145.1. Taxonomy (NCBI): domain Bacteria; kingdom Pseudomonadati; phylum Pseudomonadota; class Alphaproteobacteria; order Hyphomicrobiales; family Bartonellaceae; genus Bartonella; species Bartonella eidoli. The sequence continues at coordinate 82,451 of NZ_JBAFWX010000003.1, forward strand.
TAAAACGACCTTAGAGGACCTTGTCATCCACAAACTCTCTCCTATAACAAAAGAAATACGTCGTCTTCACAAAGAAAGCGGTTATGTTGATTCTGTTTTACGAAATGGCGCACAACGTGCCAGTGTAATAGCAGAAAAAAATATGAAAAAAATCCGTGACATTGTTGGTTTTTTGCAACCCTCTCACACAGTACACATTTCATAATAAACAAACACTACCCATCAACATAGGGGAAAACATGGTCTCTGAACGCAAACGCCCAAAAGAAAATCGCAGACGAAAAATTTTAGTTATTATTGATGAAACACCAGAATGTCGATGTGCCGTTTCTTTCGCAGCACAACATGCTAAAAACACCAATAGAACATTAGTACTACTTTCGATCATTGATAATTCAGAATTTCAGCATTTTCTAGGCGTAGACAATATTATGCGAACTGAATTAACGCAAAACGCGTATGAAACGCAGAAGAAAATTGCCGATGACATGCGCGACACTCAAATTTGTAATGCGGAAATGATTGTACGAGAAGGAAAAAAAATTGATGAAATTTTTAAACTCATCAGCGAAGATAAGGAAATTGCTCTTGTTGTTTTAGCCGCAAGCGAACAAATAGAAGGACCTGGACCTCTTGTCCAATTAATTAGCCATCGAGAAACAGCATTTTCAATCCCTGTCATCGTCATTCCCAGCAATCTTTCAGATGAGGATATTGAATCTCTTGCCTAAAATACAGTAGTATTCCTACAATATAGTAGTATTTTTAATTTCCATTTTTTCAATTCTTCATAATAAAAGGAGAATGTATGTTTATTCAAACTGAAACAACTCCAAACCCCGCGACATTAAAATTTTTGCCAGGCCGTGTTGTTCTTGCCCAAGGCGTATTAGAATTCCACTCACCGGAAGAAGCGGAGAATATATCTCCTTTAGCTGCTAAATTGTTTAATATTCCAAATATCGTAGGTATTTTTCTTGGTTATGACTTCATTACCGTCACTAAGAAAGATGGTGAATGGCAGCATCTTAAACCAGCCATTTTAAACACAATCATGGAACATTTTTTATCTGGAGCAGCGGTTGTTACCACTGATGCTGCAACGCAAGCCCAAACGCATGCACTTAATGAAGAGTTTTATGATGAAAAAGATGCTGAAACTGTTCTCATAATTAAAGAGCTACTTGAAACGCGTGTTCGACCAGCTGTTGCCAATGACGGTGGGGATATTACTTTTCGCGGATTTGAAAATGGCATTGTCTATCTCAACATGAGAGGTGCTTGCGCTGGATGTCCTTCTTCAACTGCAACACTTAAATATGGTATTGAAAATCTTTTACGGCATTTCATCCCAGAAGTTCTAGGTGTTGAAGCGATGCCACAATAAATAAAAGAGACAAATTTTATAAGATGCTTACAACAATCTATTTTCTAACGAAAAAAGCTTTTATGAAGCATAATATTTCGGTACATCGGCTCAACAATACTCCTCTGATACGATCTTTCTCAATGGACATGGAAAAGAGATGCTTACAACAATCTATTTTCTAACAAAACAGCCTTTATAGAGCATTATATTTCGATACATCAGCCCAACAATACTCCTCTGATACGATCTTTCTCAATGGACGTGGAAAAGAGATGCTCACAACAATCTATTTTCTAACAAAACAGCCTTTATAGAGCATTATATTTCGGTACATCGGCTCAACAATACTCCTCTGATACGACCTTTCTCAATGGACATGGAAAAGAGATGCTCACAACAATCTATTTTCTAATAAACAGCCTTTATAGAGCATTATATTTCAATACATCAGCCCAACAATACTCCTCTGATACGATCTTTCTCAATGACGTAAAAAAGAACTGTTATCTCCATCAATTGATTACTTTGTAATTTTTCTCTGCGCAAAAGAAAACCTTTTACGCCCCATCAAGAACTAAAATTTCTAGGCTTATTTTAAGATAAGAAATCAATCCTGAAGAGATTGTGCTCAATATTATAAAGTTATAAATTTCTATTCATAAAGTGAGTATTTTTTATATTGAAAACCACTCTTACAAAGAGCTTACCCATAAGCTTATACAACAAGTTCACAAGCTCATTTGAAAATTTTATCTCTCTTCATCACATATAATCATTTCCGTTATCAAGCTATTTGAAGAAAGTGTGATTTTTTCTTTTTTATCTACTCATAGTGATAACAACCCATTCATGGACAATATATATCTTGATCTTTCTATCATACAAGGCCAGCAGAATGGAGCTGTCCCACATATCTCTTTTTTCTAAAGAAATCTTCGATATAAGCAGCCATAGAGAAAAAATTTTATTATCTATTTCTCAAATAATATATTTTTCAACCAAACCATTTTTGTAAAGTGTCCCTATAAAAATACTTATTGAGCTCAATAAATGAGAAGCAACAATATTTATAGAGTAAAGCGCTTTAAATCTCTTATCCAATAACGAATGGCTTTCATACCTGTAAGATATAAATTTTACAGACACACAATAATATTTTTATAAAAAAAACGGGCCATTTCAGCCCGTTCTCTTTTATCATTATTACAATGGGTCTTAGAAATCCATTCCGCCCATACCACCCATTCCACCGCCAGGCATTGGAGGCATTGGCGCATCTTTCTTCGGAACTTCAGCCACCATAGCTTCTGTTGTAATGAGAAGGCTAGCAATTGATGCAGCATTCTGAAGAGCAGAACGTACAACCTTCACTGGATCAACAATTCCAAAAGAAATCAAATCACCAAATTGACTTGTTGCAGTATTGTAACCAAATGTATCAGAACTATTTTCAAGCACTTTTCCTACAATAATTGCAGCTTCTTCACCTGCATTGGTAGCAATTTGACGTGCTGGTGCCTGCAACGCACGGCGAACAATATTAATACCAGCCTCTTGATCAGCATTGCTTCCTTTGACAGTCAACGCATTTGCAGCACGCAACAACGCTGTTCCACCACCAGCAACAATACCTTCTTCCACAGCAGCACGTGTTGCATTCAATGCATCATCAACACGGTCTTTCTTTTCCTTCACTTCAACTTCTGTTGCTCCGCCCACACGGATAACCGCAACACCACCGGCAAGCTTAGCAAGTCTTTCCTGTAATTTCTCACGATCATAGTCAGAAGTTGTTTCTTCGATCTGCATTTTGATCTGGCTTACACGAGCATCGATTTCAGATTTACGTCCAGCCCCATCAATAATTGTCGTACTTTCTTTAGAGATATTTACTTTCTTTGCACGACCAAGCATATCTAAAGTGACATTTTCCAATTTAATGCCAACATCTTCAGAGATAACCTGACCTGATGTCAAAATTGCAATATCTTCAAGCATTGCTTTACGGCGATCACCAAATCCTGGTGCTTTTACAGCAGCAATTTTTAAACCACCACGCAACTTGTTCACAACCAGCGTTGCCAAAGCTTCACCTTCTACATCTTCAGCGATAATGAGAAGTGGCTTTCCGGATTGAACCACAGCTTCCAGCACTGGGAGAAGTGATTGCAAGTTGGACAATTTCTTTTCATGAATAAGAATGTAAGGATCATCGAGATCAGCTACCATTTTGTCAGCATTTGTTACAAAATACGGGGAGAGATATCCACGATCAAACTGCATTCCTTCAACGACTTCCAACTCCGTTTCAGCAGTTTTTGCTTCTTCCACAGTGATAACACCTTCATTACCAACTTTTTCCATGGCATTAGCAATCATTTTACCGATTTCTGCAGCACCATTAGCAGAAATTGTTCCTACTTGTGCAATTTCTTCTGAAGTTTGGATTTTTTTTGCTTTTTTGAAAAGGCTAGCCACGACTTCATCAACAGCAGCATCAATCCCACGTTTAAGATCCATTGGATTCATACCAGCAGCAACGGCCTTCACCCCTTCTTGCACAATAGCTTGTCCCAAAACAGTCGCAGTTGTTGTTCCATCACCAGCAATATCGTTTGTTTTAGAAGCAACTTCGCGCAACATTTGCGCACCCATATTCTCGAACTTGTCTTCTAATTCAATTTCTTTTGCAACAGATACACCATCTTTTGTAATGCGAGGCGCACCAAATGACTTATCAATTACCACATTGCGACCTTTAGGGCCGAGCGTTACCTTAACAGCGTTAGCAAGGATATCAACACCGCGCAACAAACGCTCACGCGCTTCACGGCCAAATTTGACTTCTTTAGCAGCCATCTAACTTCTCCTTGGAGTTGTATCAAAATAGTACATAATGAAAAAATTGAAAGGCAAATTTAGCCTAAAATTCCCATAATGTCAGATTCTTTCATGATTAAGAGGTCTTCACCATTAATTTTCACTTCGGTTCCAGACCATTTTCCAAACAAGATACGATCCCCTGTTTTAACCTCTAAAGGAACGCGCTTTCCGTTATCATCGAGAACGCCATTACCAACAGCAAGAATCTCACCTTCTTGTGGCTTTTCCTTCGCTGTGTCGGGGATAATAATCCCACCGGAAGTCTTATTTTCAGATTCAACCCTGCGAACAACGACACGATCGTGAAGTGGGCGGAATTGTATGTTATTCATTTTTTAAATCCTTAAAACTTAATATAATTGAATTAATCTTAAGTCCTTGTTAGCAATCTTTATGTGTGAGTGCTAACACCATTTGGAAATATAAAATCGTGGCTTAACGATGTCAAGGATTAAGCAAAAAAATTTAATCTTTAGTAAAAGCTTCAAAGGCTTGCCTAGCCTTTCTATTTTGCGTTATTTACTACTTGATAACCAATGAACATAAAAGGATTTTATCATGGTTGAAACACGTCAGGAAACTGATAGCTTTGGAACAATTTCAGTACGTCAAGATCGTTATTGGGGAGCACAAACTGAACGTTCTCTGCATAATTTTAACATTGGCACGGAAAAACAACCTCTTACCATAATTTATGCTTTAACCCTTGTAAAAAAAGCGGCAGCTCTCGTAAATATGGAAAAAGGTAAACTCCCACAAAACATAGGAAAAGCGATCATTTCTGCAGCTGATGATGTTCTTTCAGGTACATTCGATAAACATTTCCCACTTTCTGTTTGGCAAACAGGTTCAGGGACACAAAGCAATATGAATGTCAATGAAGTCATTGCTAACCATGCCAGCATGCTTTTGGGAGGAAAGCTTGGCAGCAAAGCACCTGTGCATCCTAATGACCATGTCAATATGAGCCAATCGTCGAACGATTCCTTTCCTACAGCCCTCCACATCGCCACCACACTCCAAACACATCAACATTTATTGCCCATCCTTGATGCCCTCATTACGACTTTAGAAAAAAAAGAAGAAGAATTTACAGATATCATTAAAATTGGCCGTACCCATACGCAAGATGCAACACCTCTTACTTTGGGTCAAGAATTTTCAGGCTATAGAACTGCACTCCAAGCGAACCGTAAACGCATTGAATTGGCCCTTTCTGATGTTCAAATGCTTGCCCAGGGAGGTACAGCTGTTGGAACAGGACTTAATGCCCCTCAAGGTTTTGATGTTGCATTTGCAGAAATGATTAGTTCCCTGACAGGAATTCCTTTTAAAACTGCCCATAACAAGTTTGAAGCACTTGCAAATCATGGAGCCCTTGCACACTTCCATGGAAGCTTAAATGCACTGGCAGCTGATCTCTTCAAAATTGCTAACGACATTCGTTTTTTGGGATCAGGTCCACGCTCAGGATTGGGTGAATTAAGCCTCCCAGAAAATGAGCCAGGCTCTTCTATCATGCCAGGAAAAGTGAACCCTACCCAATGTGAAGCAATGACAATGGTTGCATGCCAGGTCTTTGGTAATCATACCAGTGTAACATTTGCTGCAAGTCAGGGACATTTTGAGCTGAACGTTTATAAGCCCGTGATCGGCTATAATGTTTTACAATCAATTAATCTTCTTGGTGATTGCATGCGCTCCTTTGATATGCATTGCATTCAGGGATTACGGGCCAATCGGGTTCATATCCATTCTCTCATGGAACGCTCTCTCATGCTGGTCACCGCTCTGGCACCAAAGATTGGCTATGAAAAAGCGGCTGAAATTGCTAAAGCAGCGCATAAGAATGATACAACTTTACGGACTGAAGCTATTAAAGCAGGCGTTTCTGGAGAAGATTATGATCGGCTTGTTGATCCTAGAAAGATGATCCACCCACAATAAATATCTCTCATAAACACTCTATGTGATAACGTCGGGCCGTTCGCGGCCCAATCGTTGAGGTATATTTAACAACTTCAGCGCCACTTGTTGTAGAGGTTGAAGGACTTTTTGCGGGTCTTGATCGTGTTTGTATGCATCACCTTCGTACTGCTCAAAATAAAGCCGTAAGGTAGCTCCTTCGGTTCCTGTCCCAGACAAGCGCACCACTAACCGTGCATTATTATCAAAAAAAATGCGTATTCCTTGCTGTTGACTGATACTCTGATCAATTGGATCATAATAAATAAAATCATCTGCTTTTTCAACTTTTAAACCAGCAACTGTCGTTCCTGCCTGCGGCAAATTTTCGCGCAACTGCTCTAAAAGCATATATGCTTTCTGTATTTCGACATTTTCATAATCATGACGTGAATAGTAAAAACGCCCATAAGTACGCCAATGCTGTTGAACAATTTGCGCTACTGTTTTTCCAGTTACAGCTAAAAGATTTAACCAAAATAACACAGCCCATACCCCATCTTTTTCACGGATATGACTAGACCCTGTTCCAAAACTTTCTTCACCACAGAAAGTTATTTTTTCAGCATCTAAAAGCGACCCAAAAAATTTCCATCCCGTCGGGGTTTCAAAAAGATTCAATCCTTTTTTTTCAGCAACAAGATCAGCTGCACGCCCCGTAGGCATAGAACGAGCAATCCCTGCAATACCGCACCTATACCCTTTAATTAAATGAGCATTTTCAGCCATAATAGCTAAGGAATCAGAAGGTGTAATAAATTGTTTACGACCAATAATGAGATTACGATCCCCATCGCCATCGGATGCAGCACCCAGATCAGGTGCGTGATCAGACATCAACAAATCATAAAGCCTCTTAGCATGAACCAAATTTGGATCTGGATTTTTTCCTCCAAAATCGGGTAAAGGAACAGCATTTACGACAGTTCCTTGAGAAAAACCCAAACATTTTTCGAAAATTTCCTGTGCATAAGGCCCTGTTACAGCATGCATTGCATCAAATTGCAAAGTTAGCCCTTCTGAAACGGCCTTTGCAATGCGCTCAAAATCAAAAATCTCCTGCATTAAAGCCACATAATTAGCTACAGGATCAATAATATCAACGCGCATAGATCCTATAAATTTTGTACCTTCGTTGTCTAAATCGATATCTGGCACATCAATAGTTTTGTAAGAAAACAGGCATCGTGATGTTGTAAAAATAGCTTCACACAAAGAATTTGGAGCAGGTCCTCCATTAGCAACATTGTATTTTATACCACAATCTCCCTCTGGCCCCCCAGGATTGTGACTTGCTGAAAGAATAATCCCACCATGTGCATGATATTTACGAATAAGATGAGAAACAGCAGGTGTCGATAAAATACCCCCTCGTCCCACTTTAATACAAGCTACTCCATGAGCAGCCGCCATTTTTAATACAATCTGGATGAGTGTACGGTTTAAATAACGTCCATCTCCGCCAAGAATAAATAGCTTCCCTTTAACATATCCAATATTGTTAAAAATAGATTGAATAAAATTTTCAACATAATGAGGCTGTTGAAAAACAGAAACTTTCTTACGCAAACCAGACGTTCCCATTTTTTGATCATCAAAAGCCGTAGTCAAAACTGTAGTTATGGTCATAAAAACGCCTTCATACTACTCTCTTTAACTTTATGGCAAACATCAAGCAAAGTCGACCATTAATTTTACTTGACGCCAGAATGAAATACTTGCAAACTTATTGCAATATGGTTGTTTAAATTGCACTCTCTAACACGCTTTTAAACAAAAAGATTTATTTTAAAAATATAAACTTCATGAAAATACAGGAGCATAATCATGGTGAGAAAAAAAGTTCCCGACGTTACTTTCCACACCCGCGTACGTGATGAATCAATTGGTGGAAATAACCCTTATCGATGGCAAGATGTTGATAGCAACGCATACTTTAAGGGGAAACGGGTTATCCTTTTTTCTCTTCCTGGAGCCTTTACCCCTACTTGCTCAACCTTTCAGCTCCCTAATTTTGAAAAACTTTATGATGAATTTAAAAACCTTGGTATTGATGAAATTTATTGTCTTTCCGTCAATGATACTTTTGTCATGAATGCTTGGGGGAAAGCACAAGGCATAGAAAAAGTAAAACTCATCCCTGATGGTTCAGGAGAATTTACACGCAAAATGGGAATGCTTGTAGCAAAAGACAATATCGGTTTTGGAATGCGCTCATGGCGCTATGCAGCTATCGTTAACGATGGCATCATTGAGCAATGGTTTGAAGAGGAAGGCTTTTCAGATAATTGCACATCAGATCCTTACGAAATTTCCTCACCAGAGAATATTTTAAAAGTACTAAAAAGCTAGAAAACTTATTATTTAAATGGCACGAGCTCTATTTGAAAGCAGTTTGTGCCGTTTTTGTTTTCTCCATTATGCTTTTAAAAATAATAACTTTATATTTAAAGAAATACATTTTTACAGTTTTTGTGCTTGTAAAATATCTTTTACGGCCTTTACTAATTGATCTTCATCAACGGTTATTTGTGCTGGTCGACTTTCACGCCATGTTTGATTATCCTTGATTTCATGAGATAAACGCGCCCCTTCAATCAAATCTTTAATTTGTATTTTGTTGTCTTGGCGCTCTCGTGCTCCTTGGATCACCACACAAGGAGCATGCCGCCGATCAGCATACTTCATCTGCCCTTTCATTCCTGCTTCGCCCAAATAAAGTTCAGAACGAATTCCCGCATTGCGCAATTGTCTCACCATTTTTTGGTATCGTGCAACGATTTCCGGCTCTTTATCCATCCTCAACACCACAACCGGGCCTGTATCCTTCTTTATAGGTAATTTTCTAAGATTTTGCAAAGCTGATATCAAACGTGATATGCCGATTGAAAACCCTGTTGCAGGAACATTTTCACTACGAAAACGCGCAATGAGCCCATCATAGCGCCCGCCGCCACCAACGGATCCAAATACAACTTTTTTCCCCTCATCATTAAAGACATCAAAAAGCAATACAGCCTCAAAAACAGGCCCTGTATAATAGTCCAATCCACGCACCACTGATGGATCAATCTTGATACGATCCTGATACCCATTCTCTTTAAAAATGGTTTGCATTTTTTCAAGTTCACATATGCCTTCCATCCCAAGAGAATGACTTCCAACAATTTTTTTAAGATTTTTAATAATTTCGTCTTCTGTTTTAGCCTCAATAGCCATTAAAGAAAGAATATATTCAATTTCTTTCTCATGCAGCCCCGCCCCTTTTGTAAAATCACCGCTCTCATCTAAACGACCCTGCCCTAGAAGCAAACGGACTCCTTCAAAACCAAATTTATCCAGTTTATCAATTGCCCTTAAAACAGTTAAGCGTTTTTCAGTTTGTTCTGTTTCTCCCAAACCAATTTGTTCTAATGCCGCATCAAGAATTTTTCTATTATTGAGTCGGATCACATAATCATGCCGCTGTATGCCTAATTTTTCTAGACTATCCGCTGCCATCATGCAAATTTCCGCATCAGCAGCTACCGTTGATGATCCAATAATATCGGCATCAAACTGCATAAATTGCCGAAACCGCCCCGGACCAGGCTTTTCATTACGAAAAACAAAACCAAAACGATAACTTCGATAAGGTTTTGGCAAACCTTCAAAATTCTCTGCACAATAACGAGCAAGAGGAGCCGTCAAGTCATAACGCAAAGACATCCATTGTTCATCATCATCTTGTAAAGAAAAAACACCTGCATTTGGTCGATCTTCGTCAGGTAAAAATTTTCCAAGAACATCTGTATATTCAAAAATTGGCGTTTCAAGCGCTTCAAACCCGTACAGTTCATACACTTCACGGATCTGAGCAATCATTGTTTCAACTGCATATAATTGTGAGCCCATACGATCAACAAAACCACGTGGGAGACGAGCTTTGTTTTTTTCTTGTTTTGATGACATTTTTTTCTCTAGTAATGATATGTATTCACGGATAATTTTTATCTATATGATAGCACAGCCTACTGCAATGGCTTTATAGATTTAGCCTAACAAAACATGCACAAGCTTTTTACCATATTTCATAGTCCGCTTTTTTTGGATTTCTGAAGGCTTTATGTTTATCTCCTTAAATAACGCTGGAGATAAAATGCCTTTTAAGCACTTATGTTCCCATAATAAGCAGAAATCCTCTCTTTTTTTATATTTTTGAAAGCTTTTCTGTTATCAATTTTTGATTTTT
>NZ_JBAFWX010000003.1:92998-116072 GCF_036576145.1 Bartonella eidoli
AATCATCGCAAAATAATATACGGCAATTATTAAAATAAGAACACAAAGCCCCTACCGAAAACAGAAACCGCTCTCGTTACAGCGCTATATAGAACCCTTTTGCGCAAAGAGTCAACAGATTTTTCAACGCAAAAACAAAAATAATAATATTTCTTTTGAATTGCAACTAAAAGTATTAAAACGTCAAAAAAATTCTCATAAAAAGAGAGTACATATTTCTTGAACAACCATTGCACAAATAACTTCTACACTTTATGATTTTCCATGGAATAAAATTACTTTTTAATGAAAAATTAAAGCGCCTTTTAGAAAAAGTTACCAAATTCTTGTAGAAACACTTTAAGCTATGTTAGCTTTTTATATCTAATATTCTATAAAGTATTTAGTATTATAAGTAGGGTAAAATGAAAATCCATGTGGGATAACCAATATCATAAGAATGATGATCTCGAGCAAGACCCTGCTCTTCTAGTAAAACGCTTTTATCCTGCTCGTCGGCAAGTATCTGTTCGTTGGTTAACAGGAACGATTCTTACTGGGATTACCTCCTGCATTCTTATGGGTATCGCGCTCTTTGCTGCTTTAGATGAACAACAACGAATCGTAACACCTCCGCAATGGTTTACTTTGGACAGCTTTTTAAAAAAACAAAATCCTGAAGCAAATGGATATAAGGGAGATCGTATCTCTCCTACACGTGCACGACAAAGTTTTGATAGTAAACGCCAATTTGAATTATCAATTTTACAAAAAAAAGGTAACAAAAAAGTCATTCAAACTCAAAGTTTCCAATGGATCCGTATGGCATTAGCTGAAGAGCGTACACATCATTACACCTATCCTAAATTCAATTCATTAAGCATTATGGCCAATGATCCAAAAAATAATAATGCCATCCCAACACAAGGTTCTGGACAAATTTATGGAGAAAAAATAGAAACAAAAGTAACCCTTAGCAGTCATGACTTTATTATTGATCAAATAGAGTTTGATGGTTCAGATAACTTTACTTCCGATGAAGCGCAACAAGAGTTACAAAAAGCTGGATTTTCTTTAGATAAAACAAATGAACATCTCTCAATTCTAACGCTGATAGATCCACTAAAATTAGATGATTTATCCTCTGCCCCCCGATTTACCGATGCCCCAGAAGTGAGAATCATCCAAGAAAATGTAACCGTTTCTCCTAAAAATCACCGCATTGATCTCACCAAAAACTACGCTGAAGATATCATTCCTATTCCTAAAAAACAAAAAATAATTGATGCTCTTAAAAAAAATGGATACGCACAAGAACAAATTGAACAAATTGCAAAAACTTTAACCATATTGAATCATTCCGATACGCTTAAAGCAAAAAACCTTTTACGAATCGGGGTCGTTACACAACCAGGAGAAGAAGATCATATCGTTAGAGCAAGTATCTATAAAGGAATGCACCATGTTCTTACCATTGCTCTGAATGATAAAAATCAATTTATTGAAAGTGCAGAGCCAGAAATGTCACATGCACTTAAAACTACTTTGCAAAATGGTATCCCTCATATCAATACGGAACAATTGCCAACAGCTTATGACGCTATCTATAGTGCTATGCTTAGTCATAATCTTTCAAAATCCCTTTCTCAACATATCATCCATTTGCTCGCAACTAATATTGATATGAAAAGCCGCATAACACCAACAGACCAGCTTGAAATATTTTATGCTATACCACAACAAAACGAAATAAATACTAAAGAAACAAAAAATGGTAAAAGTAATCTGAGCATAAAAAACTCTGCGACAAACATAGATCCAGAAATTCGCTACATTAGTGCGACATTCGGGAATACAACTTATAAATACTATCGTTATCAATCAAGAGACGGCAGCATCGACTATTACGACTCAGATGGAAAGAGCTCAAAACCCTTTTTGATTCGAAACCCCCTACCAAATGGTGTTTTTGGTTCTCCCTTTGGATCACGTAAACATCCTATTTTAGGATATGTGCGAATGCATACAGGTGTTGATTGGGTTGCTCCAAAAGGATCACCAATTATTGCTGTAGGAGATGGTGTTATAAAAAGAATGGGCGTATTAGGTGGCTATGGAAACCATACAGAAATTCAGCATTCTAATGGATATATTAGCAGTTATTCACACCAAAGCCGTTATGCAGCAGGGCTTAAACCAGGAGACAAAGTAAAACAAGGGCAAATTATTGGATATGTTGGATCAACAGGTATGGCAACTGGTCCCCATTGTCATTTTGAAATCATTGTGAATGGTCAAAAGGTAGATCCAATGCGCATCCGCTTACCCGATAGTAAATCTCTCACCAACCAAGATTTACAAGCATTTCTAAAAGAAAGAGATAAAATTGATTCTTTAATAAACAGTCCGATAACATCACAGCAAGATGTTTCTTAAACTACCGAAACTACAAAAATAGTATCCTCTCATTTTAAAAGATAAATAATAAAAAATTTGATACGATAAAATAAGAAAAAAAACCTTCTATCTTCTTTCTCTATTCTGTACAAACTATAAAAACAAAAACCAAATCATTATTGGTTTCGTGTTATCTTTGTCTTAAAAAGCTATTTGATCAATAATGAAGACCCTCCCCCCTCATCCAGCCTATTCTCTCAGGAAAAAAGTCTCAAAAACAGAATGACACAACAAAGAAAAAAGCATATTGCCAATATTACATAGAAGACAGCATAAACATTAGCAACAAAAGGGATAAATTCTATCTTTACAATCGTCAAGATAAATGATTTTCAGTCTTCCAGCATTGTATCCTAGAGATAAAACGCAAAACATGAACATCTTCAAAAATTCATGAATTTTATAAGCTGTTATCAACTCAATGCTGTCACTCAAGTGATAAACCTATGAAGATAGAGCAATAATCGTTCCTATTTAAACCAAATTCTCATTTCCCATTTTAGATATATCTTTTTTCTTGATAGAAGATAGTTTAAATTATTCATGAGGTTATAGAAATTTTATCATATTCATCTTTTTATACAGCTAATAAAAACAAAACACCTTGTATGCTCTTTATTTAAAAATTTTTAGAATTGTCTGAAAAAAATTTTCAAGCGCACTCATATAAAAGAAAACGAGTCACATTAAAAATTTCCATGATGCTATTCATGGCTTCCATTGCTTAAAAATTCCATTTTATGTTCAACACATATTATAACAGTTATACATATTAATATTTCAACATCACTTTTTCTGAAATTAGATGGTTTTCATTCTGATTTCTGATCAGAAAATAAGACAATATTTCTGAATACGCTTGTGTTCAACAGCCAAAGACTTTTCTCCCCGAAGAGTACTTCTATCTGTTTATAAAAAATTATTCATTTTAAAGTGCATAGAACTAATAGAAAAACAGAATAATCTTTTTTTTCTGTCGCTTAAATGTCAATCTCTATATTTTTTTCTGCTGTAACATTTATAAAACCCTTTCTATATTTTCGTCAAAAGAAAAGATTTTGAGAACTTTAAACAAATAGCAGTCACTTATTTTCATCATTCAGACTTAGTTTTGGCAAAGGAATCATGACCTTTGTTCCACCTAACGTCGAAGTTTCAAACAGTGGTTTTTCTCCAAACTGCATACAAAGCTGTTCTATAACCAAGCGACCGAGCCCTGTTTTTTTCTTTGAGGTTTGTCCGCTCATCCCAACACCATCATCTTCCACAACCAACATCATTTTCCCATTTTGTTGTGGCCCAAATGAAATATAAATATTCCCAGAGCGCTGATCAGGGAAGGCATGCTTTAATGAATTTGTCAACAATTCCCCAAGAATGATCCCGAGAGTTGTAGCATCCCTAGAAGATAATCGACAATCTTTGAATGAAGTGTGAATATTTATGTTTTCACGCAATTCAAAAGGCACAGCCAATTCAACATCATGAACAACCGAACTGAGAAACTCAGCCAATGAAGTTGTCTCCATATCATCGCCCAATCGTAAACGACGATGCGCTGCAGATATTGTCTGAATACGATCGCGAGCAGCCCCAAGAACAGACCGCACTTCTTCATTTGTGCTACGATTGAGCTGTAACCCAAGAAGAGAAGATACGGTCCCAAGAGAATTCCCAATACGATGGCTCGCATCCTGCAACAACATTTCAACACGTTGTCGTTCCTTTTCAGCGTGATTACGCGCACTTTCCAATTCCTGTGTTCGCTCTTTCACGCGCGCTTCAAGAGCAGCATTTTCACTATGAAGAAGTAATTGATATAATTTTAAGGAGCGCACATCACGATGGAAGCGATTAATAACAAAATAAGCAGAAATAAAAGTACTCACCACAGACACAATTGCTGCCAATGTCAAAGCAGCACGCATCATTGCTATCTCCTCTCGTTGTTTTTGCCGCACGACATCATCCCCATTAATAAAACTTGTCATCAATTTTGATAAATGTGCCATTTGAATTTTTGGCATTTCAGGCAAAGGAGATAAGGATTGATCAGACTGCTCTTCAATAGAAAGCATATGGGCATTCATAATAGCTTTACGTGCTTCGACTTCTTTTTTAAAATCGGTAAACCATTCATACCATTGAGGATGTGCATAAACAATGAGTGCAGCATACTCTAAAATATCATTCAAACTACGCACTGTATTTTCAAAACGTGCTTTATCTTCCAAACTACGGGTTCTTGTATATCTTCTATCGGCGACAGCCATATCGATTAAACTAATAAGCACCAAATCAGCCTGTTCTCGTAATTCTGAACTTGTATTTAATCGTGCCACTTCCCGATCAACAGCATTTGAAAGCAAAATAATAAAAGATGATGCCAAAAAAGCCATAACAAGAGAAACAATAATCGCCGCCCACCGCCAACGTGATATTGTTGAAACAGGAGTAGATATTTTAGGAAACAAATTCGTCTTTGCTATCATATAATTTCCATCGGCGAACCTGAAAATTGTCATTTTTCAGCACAAAGGAGAAATTGCCTTATGGATCATAGCAGAATATCTGATAAATAATTTTATACAGACTTTTCTCATTTTTCCCAAGAATACAAGCAAAAGCTCTGAATTTTCTCAGAATTTTGACTTTACCTTAAACGCTATCAAGAAAATAAAGAAACAAAGCTACTAACCATAATTATTGTTTACGCTTTTTAGCCTCGAAATGAACACAATGTAGTTCCAGCTGAATAAGCATCAGGTCCATAATCGGATTCACCATTTACTTTGAGGAGCTCCTGCAACCGATTACGTGCTCTGCTTACACGACTTTTGATTGTTCCAACTGCACAGCCACAAATCGCGGCAGCATCTTCATAAGAAAAACCCGATGCACCAATGAGAATAATGGCCTCTCTTTGATCATTAGATAACCTCTTTAAAGCCTTTTGAAAGTCCTGAAAATCCAGGGACCCATATTGAGCAGGATGAATAGCTACATTTTGTGTAAACACACCATCACTGTCTTGCACCTCTCTACCCTTTTTACGCAATTGACTGTAATACTCATTCCGTAAAATAGTAAAAAGCCACGCTTTGAGATTTGTTCCCATTTCAAAACTGTCCTGCTTAGCCCACGCCTTCATAATGGTATCTTGAACCAAGTCTTCAGCTTTATCGTGTTTACCGCTTAAAGAAACAGCAAAAGCTCTTAATGTTGGTAAAATCAAAAGTAACTCCTGTTTAAAATCTGGCACGCCTTTTGTCATGAAAAATCAAACCTTTTTTACATTTCTTAAGCTCAATTTCTCTGCCTGATCCAATCTCTCCAAAAGTTCTAATAGACGTACAGGCAATGCTTCTTCCTGAATTTCCATGTAAAACTGACGTAATTTACGTGCTATTTCGCTATTGACCCCGAGAATATCATCTCCAAACGAAAAGTGATTGGTGATATTTTTTCCATCACGGTCGTTCATTTTTCATCCCCCTAGTCCATATATATATTTAAAGTAGAATTTAAAAGAGTTTTTTCTCCTAATAGTTGAAAATATAATTTTATATGCATAAAGTTCCATATGAGGAGAGGAACTTTTTTCTCTGTTGGAACTTTTACTCAACACAGTGCGTTAAAAATCAAAGGAGTTATTCAGTATGTCATTATCAACACGTATCGCACCACACCTTCCCTATCTCCGACGTTTTGCCCGTTCTGTTACAGGCAGCCAAACATCTGGTGACGCTTATGTATCTGCGATGCTAGAAGCCCTGATTGCTGACATTTCTATTTTTCCCAAAACATCGAGCGACCGTATTGGGACCTATTGGCTATTCTGCCATCTTTTTGATCAGACTACGCCCAATATTCCTGACCAACTCCCACAATTGTGTACTGAACAAAAAACGAGTGCAAAATTATCATATCTCACACCACGCGCACGCCAAGCCTTTTTATTAATTGCAGTTGAAGGGTTCAATGAGCGAGAAGCCAGAGAAATCATGCACATTGACGCAAAAGAGTTTCGCAAACTCCTTAATCAAGCATCAACCGATATTTCTGAACAAATTGCCACACAGATTATGATTATTGAAGACGAGCCTCTCATTGCAATGGATATTGAACAAGTGGTCAAAAGCCTCGGGCACCAAGTTGTAGGCATTGCACGCACCCGTGATGAAGCTGTCCTAATGCATCATCAGAAAAAACCGCGCATGATTTTGGCTGATATCCAGTTGGCTGATAACACCTCTGGCATTGATGCAGTCAATGACATTTTAAAGAATGACTCTATCCCAGTGATTTTTATCACTGCTTTTCCGGAAAGATTACTAACGGGCGAGCGTCCAGAACCAACCTTTTTAGTAACAAAACCCTTTAATCCTGATATGGTTAAGGCACTGATATCACAGGCTTTATTTTTTCAAAAGAGCGCCTCCAAAGCCGCTTAATAAGATAACATTTGTGTATGATTGTTACCCCTGTTCCAAAGCCACCGATCGATAAATCACACCTTAGCGCCTTAATGCAAGCAATTCGAGGCGCTGATATTTGTGTTTTATATCAGACAACGAACCTTGTTTACTTATGGGCTGAAAACCTACCCAAGCATTTGCATAACAAATGGCGTGTTGGATGTCGTGATAGTGATTTTTTTTCGCTTGATCTTGCCGATAATATGGAAACAATCAAATTGCAAGTTTTGGCCAGTGGAGAAATGCAAACTATTGAAGCACGATTTGAAGATACAGCAAAACAAGCTATTTGGTATAAATTTTCTGTTGATTGTCATCGCAATGATAGCGGAGAAATTATCGGCATCATCACCACTGGCGTTGATATTTCAGGATTACGCCGACGCGAACAAGTTCTAAAAATATTACTCAAAGAAGTTAGCCATCGTTCTAAAAATCTTTTAGCGATTATACAAAGTATTGCGAGCCAAACTGCACACTATACCGAATCGCTTCAAATTTTTTTACGAAAATTTCGAGGCCGTATTCATTCTCTTTCCCATTCCCAAGATTTGATTACTGATTCTGATTGGCGCGGTGCTCAATTTCGTGAATTAGTTCATTCACAGGCTCTTGGTTATTTGATGAAAAAAACGGAACGCTTTTCTATTGAAGGTGTAGACCCCTATCTTTTTCCGAATGCAGCTTTACACATTGGTTTAGCTTTTCATGAACTGATTGTTAATTCTTTCTCTTTTGGTGCCTTATCACAAGAAAAAGGCAGCGTATGTATACGCTGTGAAATCCAAACTACCATGGATAAAAAAACACAGCTTCTCATCACTTGGAATGAAAGCTTTGAATCGCAGCCCCTTCTTTCTGCTAATCATCAAGGCTGTTTTGGCAGTGCCGTTTTAGAAAAAATTGTCCCTGTTTCTGTCAATGGTTCAGCTTCTTTAAAATTGACAGAGGAAGGGATTGTTTATTGCTTATATGTTCCTGATACTTATTTTGATAGTTTCTCTTGAAAACAGCAACTCTTTTGTGCAGCACTCTATATTTATTTTCTGCTTACTCAGACCACATTTTCCAGAGACTTTAATAACAACTTTTTCAAAATTTTTTAATTGTCACCCATAAAGAATTCTCTTTGTCCCATCATCTTACTTTGACCAAATTCATGAGAGCCTCACTCATTTTGGAACAAAAAATCTTTAAGAACGTTTCATAATGGACCACTCACCCTCTGTACCAATGACGGTATAGTACTCTGTTTAACCTCTCATCTAGAAAATACGTCATGAGTTCGCTTTTTTACGTCTTATTGCTTGTTTTATGTACGGATGATTTTAGTCGCTGTTATTCTCATAATAGGATGGTTAAAACCTACTCAACAGCGCAAGCGTGCGAGCAAGCTCTTATACCCTCTATCCAACAATTTATGCCTTTTGGTGAACAAATTTTCGCCCAATGTACAAGCGTCCACAGGAATTTGGATCAACCAGAGATAGAGCTCACCTGGTTCATTACAAATCAAGGCAATTTACTGCTTAAAGGTCATACCACCGACGATACTATGAATATAGACCATCGAACAGATATTTTTAACGCCTCCTTACCTCGTTTGGATAAGCTTTCTCCATAGAATTCTTGCACAAAAATGATTTAAAGCATACAACTGCTCCATTCTGAACGAGATTAACCAAGAGTGTGGCATGAAAAACGACGTACATCCCCCTATTCCGCAAAACCATAATCCAGGAAAAAGTGCCCCGGTCTTAGATCATCCTTTAGATCCTGCAGTAGAGCATGTAAGAAAAAAGCTTATGCGCTTAATGATTATTTCTATATCAGTCACGCTTCTTCTTATTCTCGCTGTACTCTTTGGCGTTATATATAAAATTGTTTCAACACAATCAGACTCAAAACAAAGCAACTTCTCTTCTCCTCATAGCAAAAGCAACGAGATTGTGCAGCACACAGTGCTTTTACCAAAAAATACGAAGATTTTATCGCAAAGCCTCTCAGAACAAAATATCGTACTCACCCTTCTCACACCAGAAGGGCAAACAAAATTTATGATCTATAATTATTATACAGGCAAACTCATCGCAGTTTTTTCAGTTGAAACAACAGAATGAAGAATGCTTACCTCTTTTTCTCAAGAATCAAGAGTTTCTTCTTCTCAACATCGATTTATGAACGCTTTAATATTTCTTTTTAAATATTACCCTCTGCTGAAGATGTCGCTACCCTCCTCCGCCTTGGTTTTCTTTGGACTTCTTCACTTACAAGAGGTATAGAAGCGATTTTTTCTGCTTGATTATCTCCATTTTCAGCAATCTCTTGTGTTTTCTGCTCAAGCCCCATAGCCTGCTCTTCTCGACTTCTTGCAACCCGTCGACGTGAAGTACGGCGTGTTTTTTTGACGATTTCAGCATTCTCTTGTTGATCACACTTTTCTTCTAAATTTTCTTCACCTGTTAAAGCCCCAGGATCCAATGCATCCCCATCATGCCCATTTTTGACTTTTATTTTCTGCCCATTATCATTGCTACTGCTATTTTTTTTCTGCTGAGCAGATTTTTCATAGCTTACATCATCCCTTTTTTCGGCTTCAGCGTTTACTTCTTCACACTCTCTCTCACTATTTTCATCACGTCGATTAGAATGAGACATTTGTGCAGCTGCTGCTAGAATGATCCGCAAATAATGCTCAGCGTGTTGTAAATAATTCTCAGACATAATGCGATCACCACTACCCTGAGCATCACGAGCAAGACTTATATATTTATCGGCAATCTGCTGAGCATTTCCGCGAATCTTAACATCTGGACCGCTGCTTTCGTAATTACGAGATAACGGGTTAGGACCACGACGATTGTTGTTGTTCCCATTATTGTTATTATTGCGACCGCGCACCCGTCTATTTTGTTGTGGCCTCATATTCATCCCTTTTGGAGTGTATGTTTTACTTAACTCTTTTTTATCAATTAACTATTTATTTACCGCATTATTTTTCTAATGCTGATAATGTTAAAAATACGGTCCTCAAAGCTATCCGTGTTTTATTTTGTAATAATATCTACTGATATCTGATAGAAGCATATATTTTTTGAAAATCACAAAACAGCTGGGAAATTTAATCCCGAAATTCTCTGTTTCTCTCTTAAGAAGAAACCTAGTGATGTTCACGTAAAATGCCAAGTGTTTTTTTTAAAATAGGGTAAATTTCATCAAAAAAATTATTATCTTGTGGAAAAACAACAAAAAAATGAAAACATACAACAGAACCCTGGTCAGAAAACAGATTAACATCCTCTGCCACGTAGAAACTGATGCCCTTTATTTAGCTATAAAACCACCGCTCCTAAACAACAACGATCTTCTCCGTTTGTTCGCGCATTTAGCTTGTAAACGCTTACGCCCCCCACAAATTACAAAACAAATATACTCACTGTGTTAACATAGCCTCTTTTCTGCAGTAAAGCAACCCTCGTTGTGGGGAACTCCTTCAACCACGAAACTACACAACAACTTCACTTTTCTAGGTAAGCGAACCTCTTTCATTGTTCAAGTATTATTCTCTTACTCCGATACGATTTTTGTAAAAATCGACAAATTAGACACACTTTTTCACTTTATTTCTTATAAAAGCACTACAATTTTTTTTAAAAAAGACCGCATAAAACCGCCTCTTCCTTTTACAAGATAAGAATGAAGAAACAAAACAAACTTTATTTTATCCTATTTTTTTGTAACGAAAAAACTTTTATTAGATCCTCTTCAATTTATTGAAAAATTCATTAGGAACTGAAAGAATTTTTGCTTTTTTGAATTTATTTTTTACAAAAATCAATAATAATCGGCCTAAAAATTCAAATATTTTTTTTGGGACTATTTAAGAACAATTTTTTGCATCTTTTTGAAGCAATCACGCGTATAAATTTAACATTTTTCTTTAAAATGACTACACTACATTTTTTTAAACCGATATCGACTCACCTATTTTCTATAACAATATATAGCAACTCTGCCTGAGCATAACAGCCCACATCTCCAATAAGACTCAAGGAGATATGGGTTATTGGATCAAAACACGAATCAAGTAGAGATGGACTACTATCATCCCGTTCAACACTATTTTTTATCGTTTCATAATTTATCGTTCCTGCCAACCAACATCCTCACTATTTTTCTAAGCTTCAGGTTTAGCAACCCCCTATTTTTTGCAATCATTTCTTTTTCATTTTTCTTGAAGTACGCAAACTCAAATTTTTATTGTTTTAAAAGAAATATAAATATCTCTATCACTGCTCTTCGCCAATATATTTAAGCTTAGAAAGCTTTTTTCCTTTCTAAGTCAGACATTTTAAATTTATTCTGGATCTATTGTAGCATAATAACAATAAACTACGCACCCATTAAAAAATGTTGAAATACCCAAAGCAGCAGTGTTTTTTTATTATTTCTTTTGTAGAAGTAATAATAAAGGCAACAACAGTCTTTTCCCCAACAAAACCAAACTTTAATTGATGCATTTTGGCTCATCAATATTCACACAGGCTTTAATGGATTTTTTTGAACAGTCTGTTCAAAGATCAATTGAAGGGACTTTTCTGACCAGCTTAATTTCCATCAAGACATTTAAAAGTCTCTGCCCTTTTCTTTTTCCTAAGAGGATTTGTACTATCCTTTTACAAAAGCATAGTCCTTTTTTCTTTATTGGCTCATCTAATGAAGTTTTTACTTTTATCAATACTTGATATATCTTTAAGCAATAAGAAAGAGAGCACATTATCAAAAAATCGTCATCACCTTTTTAAATATGGCACAACATTAAATATTTTGTGTTACCATCATTTTTTGATCTATCAGCGTTTGACCTCCCATTAATCATCTCATATTATTTTAAAAGTAATTACGCATTTCCAGTCCTTTATTATTTTTTTCATTCATAAAACAATCTCGTAATAGGAAATAGCTTCCATCACCTGGACGCACCATTTTGACACATTTTTCTTTTGAATGATCGGAAAGATTACTCCACATATCACGTATTACAAAATAAGCATTTCTTTCCAAATTAGCACAACGATAATACACCTCTTTTTTTACATCTGGTAGAACTGAAGCAGCAATTTCTTTACAATAAACACGCAAATCAAATGTAGGAATATCCAAAGCCGTCGTGTTTTTTTGTACTATTTCTTTTGTAGAAAAAAAATAATCGGCAGTTTCTTTCATTACAAAACCACACAATAGAACACAAAGAAAGATCACACCAACGCGAGAGATTATATTATAAATTTTTTTTCGGTATAGCCTCCTCATTGCATCAATTCTTCTTTCCATAAAAACCACACCCTCTAGCCTAAGTTAAAAGTCACCCTTCTAACCAGCAATGATCACAGACCAATCACGCCCTCTAAAAATGTATTGTGAATGAATAACGTTTTCAGGTTTTTTATATAAGAAACTTATTTTTTTAAAAAAGAGATATCTTTTTTGCTTTTTGCAAACTATCTATATCATCGAATTTTTTATTTCCTTTTTCACTTGAAATTATTACAGAAGAATTTTTATAAAAGATTGCATAAGATTTATCATACAACACTGTTGATGTAAAATCATCATAGAGAGAATGTACCATTTATCTTTTTGTAAAATTCTTCTTAAAAATGAACTTTCCTATTTTTTACCTCTCTCGCATACAGACTTTCAACTTCAAAGAAATGCATTGATATTCCAAGTATTACAATAAAAAAATGTCAATAACGGATGCAATTTTTTTTATTTTTATGTCCCCCAACATTTCTGTTTTTTCCCGAAACGATCTGTAGCTAATATCCACCGTGATAATAAAGGCTCTGTCTTCACTAAAGCAGCTGGTTTATTAATGACGGGAGGTTTTGTCCATCCCATGCACGACAGAGGCGCATTCGTCTGGCATGCCCCCAAGAGCAAGACAAACATTAAAGGGAGAAAGTGCAAGAATTTCATCATTGATTTTTTCGCGATTTTGAAAAGCGGACACAGCTTGAATTAACGCTTTATTTTTCTGAACAAACCGCCCATAAAAAAAGCTGCTCAACGCAACAACAATAATTAAAGTTATCATGACCATGGCACGAGACAAAAATTTCTCCATTTTACTCTCTCATTCGATAAATAGTCACACCAATACCAGCGACAGCAGCCAAAACCATAATAACAGCCAAAGCCCATTGTATAGGCCCCTGCCCAGTCATAATTCCTGTTATTCCTGAAAATGAACCAATAATTGGAGCTAAGACTTCAAATTCTGCGAACGGGTTTTTAGGCTCTTCTACTTCTTGATAATTAGGAGAAACATAAGCACCTTTTGTCCATAGCCCTGCTTCAGCGGCCCTTCGATACACGAGTCCCTGTAAACGTTTTCCTCCAGCTTTAGTCCATCTTTGCAACTCAGCTGGCACAGCCTCATAATCACCTGCATTTATTTTTTTTAACAAAGTTGAACTGCAAAAAGCTTCAATTCCTACATTATAACAAAATGAGACAAGAGCAGCAAACTGCTCATTTGTTAAGAATTGCTTCACCATGTGTTCGACAGTTTTTTCAAATTGTGCTAGATCTCTTTGTAATAAAGCTTCTGCTTGACTTTTAGTAATCTGCATTCCTTCTTGGACGAAAGGTTTACCCGCTTGAGCAGTATGACCATAACCAATTGTCCACACCCCAACCGCATCTTTATAAGCATGCAAACGAAGCCCTTCCCATTGTTTTATAAGAGCAAGCCCCTCTTTTGAGATTTTTCGCATTTTTAGAACTCCTCGGACGACTTATTAGATACAAAATAAATTAGGGGACGAATTGAAATAATTTTTTTCACCTCCACAAGCTATTTATTGCAACTTTATTTTTTTATCCTTCTCCTATTTTTTTTTTGATATTTTCGAAATCTTGAAGAAGAATTTTAAATTTCTGTTCTAAATCATCCAACTTTTGGACAATTTTTTTTGCATTAGCGCTGTATTTTTTATCAAAATTGTTCATGTTTTGACGCATTTGATTTAACAATGCATTCAAAGGGACATGCCCAATTTTTCCATTCACATGAAGAACCACACGAATACGTTCAGGATCATCAATTTCAGCAATAGAAAATGGAAAGAGTAGCATTTTATCACCTCGTATTTATTGATTCATGAATTGACAAACGGCATTGGCTTAGTTGATTTAATTTCACTTTTTTGTGATATATTTTTATGTATACGCCTTAAGAAAAATCATCTATTTTTGTATGAAGCAAGAAAGCCATTCTTGGCAGAACTCTCAATGTTCTCATTTTTTATGATTGCTCATGGCTGTCAGAATTTTTCTGTTAAAGGAATTGGATCAATCATTGAATTATTTTTTCTGATATATTCACGATCACTGTCATTTTTCAACGTAGGCACAATTGCATATTTTTACAACTAAAAGGACTTAAAGCATTTCATTTCAAAATTCTGTTTTGGCTTTTTCTGTTCGCTCTATACATCCAACCATTGAGACAAGATATTTTTATTATTTCATATGGTTTTGATATCAAACGAATGCTTTAAACATATTTCTTCCCACCCTCTCCACATTGCATGTGATTAGAAAAGATATTTTTTACTCTTCTACCTATTCCTTTTTTAAATTGGTTCAGATAAGTTTTTTACTTCCCGACCTCTCGCCTTTATTACTGTCTTTGATTTCTTTTCATTTAGCCTACAAAAGCTGTTCGACGCCTAAATCTCCATAATATAGTTTTCTTTTATATTGATCTCTTCTATTTTTTCTGTTTCAACTTTTATAAGCTTTGATTTTCTAATTTAGCGAGCAAGCTCCCAAAAGCTTATTTTTATTTCTCTCTCTTTTTTGGTCATTTTTCACTTTATTATGGATTTTTATTTTTTGATCAATTTTCATAGTTTTTTTATTGATCTTTCTGTTATTTTCACATGCCGCACCCCGTTTTTTTTACCGGCCAGGTATGCTTATCAACTCATCTCACCTCATCTATCCTTTTTTTCTGAAACGAGAGTGTATAAACAGAGAGTGCAAAAAGGAAATGATTTTATTTTTATTGGCTTTCACTTTTTTCATCTTAAACCCAATTTTACTATAATCGACATAGAATAATTTTGTTTTTTGATCCATATAAACGGCGTCAGGATTTAAACGTCGCACCTCTTGAGCAAGAACACCACAATAGCGCTGAGAGTTTCCCTTATAATTAAATGTATAAACTGGATAGCCCTTTTTTTTCCCTACTGGGACAATATTTTCTTTCACTCTCACATCAGAAAGTCCAAAGACCCCGCCCACTAATCCAAGCAATCGTTGTATATCATTTAACGGATCACTTACGACTGATGGTTTTGTTATCGATTGACTTGACATTGTTCCATAATTTCCTGCAGCGTTTTTTCCTGTCTGCAACAACCGGTCTAACTGGTTCCATTCCTTATTATTTTCTTCTGTCCATTTTTGTTTTTCCGCCTCTAAGATATTTTGTTGCATTGTATCTTGAAGCATTCCTCCTTTCAAAGCATTTGCTTGAGCATTACTCTGTCCTTGCAAGTAAGCATTTGCAGCATTAACCTGATCACGCAATGAATTATCAATCATCTGATTAGCATTCATCATATTTTTTATATCCTGATTATACTGCTGAGCAGAAGCATTCGTTGCTAATGCCCCTAATTCATCGGTCAGCACCCCCGTATGAGCACCTGATCCATACCGTCCTGCTCCTGACATTGACTGATTAATGGCATCAGATGTTTTATTGAGTGCATTTTGCAATGCCAGATTAAATTTGTTATTGCTCCCAATCAAATTTCCATTTGCCATATCTAAGAGGTTTGTAGCACTTTTTGTTGGAGCACTAATTGTCCCCATGAGAGCTTGATTATTGTACTGATCAGCAGCTTTTTTTAAACCATCGATAGCATTTTGAGTTGTATTGCTTAAACCAGCCACGCGGTTTCCTTGGTAAACATTCCCACCTATACCTTTATTAAAAAGATCGAGTGCTTGATTACTTGCTGTTTTAAAGATATCCTCAGCCCATATAGGTGGAGCATTAGTTTGTGTTTTTGTTTGCATTTGAGGTGTTACTTTTTTTCTCATGGTTCTAGAACCTTTCTATAATGAATAAGATTAAGAGAATATCCATGATGAGCGATCCTTTTAGCCCATCCATATCTTCCGAATGCCACAATTTCTTTAGCGTTTATTTTCCGTGCCCATTCTTCTACGTCATCA
This sequence comes from Bartonella eidoli, assembly GCF_036576145.1. Taxonomy (NCBI): domain Bacteria; kingdom Pseudomonadati; phylum Pseudomonadota; class Alphaproteobacteria; order Hyphomicrobiales; family Bartonellaceae; genus Bartonella; species Bartonella eidoli. Next base: position 109,174 of record NZ_JBAFWX010000003.1, read on the forward strand.
ATCAATTTGACCAAATTTACGCCTCCTTCTCCAGCAAGGTCCAAAATAACGACACGTTTTTTTCCTGTTCGTGTAACTTCAATTTTAGTGGTTACAAACGCACTAAATTTTTTTTTATTTTTTAATACGATCCATAATTGTGTTTGTCCTGTAGCGATTTCGTTAGCCATTGTTTCCAAACACACATCATCTGGAAAACGTTGAGCATATTTTTTCATAGCGTCATTAATTTCGCCTTTATAACGTTTTATTTTCTCCCATGACCATTTATCAGTACGATGGATAGAATAGAGATTTTGACTATTTTGTTTTTGTTTCATATTTTTTTGTCTTTTCTTTATTCTTTTTTTCAGCGATTTCTGTCCATAATTTTTGTTATTTTTCAGGTCTTTCGTCAGGCTTGATTTTGCCATGCACGTCTGGCAGCTTTCGTCAGGCCCGATTTTTCTATGAACTTCTTTCAGATGAAATCAGTTGACGCCTTCATGTATTTTCCCTTGCAATTGATATATTTTTTCAGCGATTTCTATCCAATAATTTTTGTTGATTTTAACGCATTCCAGCAGGCTCCATTTCCACATCAAATCCAGTCACGTGCGACCAATTGACGCCCTCAGGAATTCTCAATTTAAATCGATAGAACCGTGCTCTTACGCGGTAATGTATTTGTCCCGTATTGCGAGATGGCTGTTTTTCTGGAAGCCACACAATTTTTTCTTCCATAGCTTGTCGCAATCGTATCCCAACCGATAAATAAAGCTTTCCACTATTGACCTGAGGCATAATATTTTTCATCCTGGTAATCATCCCATTTGTTTGTCCCATTTCTTGAGAAGTCAGCACACAAGCCATAGGTTTCCCGGAGAATGATCCTAGCCTTCCTTTATAATCAAAAGCGCCAAGAACAGGAGCATCATTTTTCCATACTTTACTGTCGAGTGAGAAAGGCAAATCATCAATGCTCTCAGAGACCTGATCAAGTCCTTCTAAAGTTTTTCCAGATAAGAAGATGGGTAAAATAGTTTTCACCTTCAACAGAGCTTTTGTCCATTTTTGCAACCCCCAATCATAGATGAGCAAGACACATTTTTCTCTGTTATCATCCTTCTCTATGATCCAATAGACACGATTATAAACCCCATCGATAGCAGCGGAGAGAAATGGTATATTATCAATATCGTTTTTTGTACTTATAGTTCGATCTACTTTTTCGAATCCAATTGAAATAATTTGTCCATCATTATTGATCTGATAGAAACCACCTTCATCAGCAAAAAAAGAAAAGTTTCCTCGGCTGACGATAGAATCAGCATTTTTGACCCCTCGTTTATCGTGTATTTTTTGAAAGCTGAAAATAATCTTTGATCCCGGGACAAATGACCCTGCATAAATTGCCGATCGCATAAAGATAATAGGGTTTGTTGTTTCGGTTGATCCTTGTACATATCCACCATCAGGAAAGTCTTGATAATCGCAGCTTTTTTTTCCTACGGTCCAAAATTCAGCATCATTTAAACCAGACCAATGGACACGCCTTGGATACTCTGTTAGTTTCATCAAACAAACGAAATCTCCCCAAACCCGCACGATTCCTGCTCTTGGTGGATTACCTCCTAAATTTCGAAATTTTTGATCATATCCAATATCGATGACTTGAGGTTTATCATTTGCATTTACAGCAATGACATAATCTCCAAACAAAGCGAAAGACCAAGGAGCATCGACATTGGCCACATATGGCTTTCCATTTCTGCTAATGTCTTTCCATTTCATAGTTGTGTTATCGAGCAGATATATTTTTTTTTCTGTTCCGGCAATAATTGATACACCTAATTTTGTTTTGACAGCAAAAGCGGCTAAAATTTTGTCAGGGCAAGGAGCTGTGCTCGGTATAAAAGTTGGCATAGGGATATAAGATCCATTAGCAGGCAAAACATTAATGAGCTCATCAGTAAAGAGACTGTTAATATCAGCGACATCGGGTCGATAATCAGCAATTGGAAAAAAGGCCATTTAAAACCCCATTGGAATAATTATTGAGAGTCCTTTTTTTCGAGATGTTTCTGTTCTCAATAGTTTAAGCTGCTCTTGAAAATCATTAAAAGCAACGGCAGCATATTCAGGATCTTTTAGAATATTTTTATACAGTTCGTATTTTGCTCGTGCTTTTATGAAATCGAATGCATATATCATCCAGGGATCATCTTCGCGTATCATAATTTCGCTCTCGTAACTGTCGGAGTTACAATATACATTTACGGTTTCAGTTTTATTCGGGGTTGGAAAGATTCCAATTTTTTGGTTATCCCATGTATAAAATATTGGTTTTCCGACTTTTTCTTGTATTGGATATTGTTTTTCCAAGATTTCTAACGTTTTATAAATCAACGTTTTTTTTGTTTTATTATTTTTTTGTAAGAAGACATTTTTTATATCGTTTTTTGTAGGAATAAAGATTCCTTCTTTTTTTCCATACCATGTTTTTCCGTTTTTTGTTTCAAAGGTTATCTTTTTGTCTTGATTAAAGAATAATGGCTCTCGTTTACATAAGCGCAAAGCAGCGAAGATAGAATTTTCAATTTGTATGGAATATTCATCTGTAGTATCATCAATTTCATCTTGAATGAGCGCCACCATATGATCAAAAATCTTAGGATGTTTTGATTTTTCGGAATTTGTGGATGAAACGATCACGGTCATAAGGAATCATACTCCTTTTTTATTTTTTATATTTTGACTTTTCCTCCCAACAGATTATTTTGTTGGGAGAATTAGACTTTCCTTTTATCTTTTTTTAAGAAGGTTCTGCATAGGTTGAGATAACGATTGTCGCGAAATCTTGAGGTCCTTGCGTATTATCAGGGCTAGTAAATAGTGTTTTTTTGATTCCGAGAATAGTTGTTGCGCCAACGCCGAGCTCTCTTTCGTAATCAAACAACTCTTCGACTAATTTATATCTGGTGACGCCGCGATCTTTACCGAAAGCGATAATAGCACTTTGAGCTCCCAGTAGTACAGCCCTTCTCACTGTTTTGACCGGCTCTCTTCCATTATCCTCTTTATCATTGGCGTCAGCAACGCCATGCGTCACATGTTCAGCTTCTCGCAAGACAACACCATTATACATTCCAAGTGATCCATCAAAGATTGGATTTTTAGCACGGCTTCCATTATATATAGCCTTAGTTATGTCGAGCCACTGTCCTGCCTCTGTATTCGTTCGTAATTGTGTCACCTGAGTTGGATGCATATAGAGAACATATAGATTTTCTCCATCGACTCGCACTGGTCTAATTTTAGGATTTGCGAGCTTAGCGCGTTCGACGGCTTGATCGATCAACTTGAGAGAGAATCCATCACTTTCCTTCAAATCCTGATCTTTTGTTTTTTTATTCGGTCTCAAGATTCGTTTAGATGTTGGTTCAGTTGGGGCATTAAATCCGTAATGTACAGGTTGTATAAGAACATTTCTTCCTTCAAAGATCATTTCTTTTGCAGTATATCCACATACTTGTATAAAGAACATCATGCTTAAACGATCAGCATACCAATCCACCAATCCATTTTTAGCTTCTGTGCGCAAATTGTATAAGACCCGTTGTTGATCAATTGTTCCCTCATTTCTGATTCTCACCGCATGAGAGAGTTCATTAATCAGCAATCGATCATTTAGGAACTTTAGATATTCTTCACTTCCTTCCAGTTGTTGTTTTTCTGAAACTCCCTCTCCAACCAATTGAGCTCGCAAATTACAATTAATGGTATCGCCACTTGCTTTATTTGTTTCATCTTTCAACTGTATAATACTATTTGAATCTTCTCCAATCAATGAAGCAATAGATATTGCTTTTGAGACTTCTTGATTCAATAATTTAGACCATGCACAAACAACTAAAGGCTCATTGATTCCGATATTATCTTTTAACATTTTCCCCCCTTAATATTATTTTCATAAAAAAACCGGCGCATGACCGGTTATTTGATATCTCTTTTTTATACAGGCTAATTTTTATTTTTTATTTTATGTAAGAATTTTGTATATTTTTTTCCCCTTTATCTTTTTTCGCCACGCATTAAATTATTGAAAGCATTTTTATTTTTATGATCACTGACCCAATTACAAAATTCTTGCTCTGACATTTTGTTTATCATATCCAAAGAAATTGCTTCACTTGGAGCCAATCCGTTATAGGCAGCGAGTGTTCGTGCAGCATCATACTTTTTGTTGATATTTTTGTTGTTGTCGTTTTTTTGTTTTTGATATCCAATATTTTGAGCAATATTGTAAATGATTTCAGCAGGATTTTGATTTTTTTGTTCACATTGTTTTAACATTTGGTTTAATTCATTACCAATGATTGTATCGACGACTTTAGGATTCTCCATTTCTGGATATATAGAAGAGAAAGCAGCCAATTGCTTAGCACGCATATCATAAATGAAATCAGCGGCCTGATCAAAGTCATTGTATTTTTGTTTAATATCGCTGACAGCGGATTGATAGAAAGAGTATAATTTTTGTTCTTCGTTGCTGTTATTTTCTTTTTTTACGTCTTCTTGTTTTTGTCCTTCTTCAGCTAAAGATTTTGTATATTCCATGAAGTTTTTTTGTGGATGTTGTGTTGTATTTTTTTGTATTATTTTGTTTTGCTCATTTTTTATATTATCTTTTTGTTCTTGTGTATGATTATTATGAATTTCTGTTGCGTTGTTATTTTTTTCTATGTTTGTTAAGTATTCCTGCTCCATTTTTTTACCCCTCTTTTTTTCCAGAATAAGCAATACTTTTTACACTAAATGATTTTTTCTTTTCTGCTTTTTATTTAAAAAATTGCGTTGATGATTTTCTGTGCCTCATCCACATTTTTTTCGATCAAAGGATCATTTTTGTTTTCTTTTGTGATGTTTTGTTGTTGTGCTTTTATAACAATTTTATGAATAAGGGATGCAGGCAAAGGGGAATAATGCAATAGGTCGAGCATAATCTCTGGAGTTATGAAGCTCTGCATTAAAGGAAACAATTGCATAATAACAGAAAAGGTTCGTTCTTTTTCATTGAGACTTGTTGGTGCATCATCGACAACGATATCATATTCCAAACTAGTCATTGTTTCTCGTGTTAGAGGAACATATAGAGCATTTTCGTCTCCAGCGATACGCACCAACCTTCCATCGGAGAGATAATTTTGAATTAGATGTAATATAATTTTTCCTTGTCGTTGTCGATATCTTCGCAATCCATCAAAGAATGAAGCCAACAAATTGAGAGAAGATTGTCGTCGTTGTTCTTCGAGGACACCAGGTTGATTTACAGCTCTAGTTCCAACGAACTCCGAAGATAATCCAGTTACTTGAGTAATAGCTCCCTTTGCTTCATGAAACAATTGAAAAAATCCTTGTGGAAATTGTGCCATAGGTTTTGGCTGAATTCTTCCAGCTGCAACGGAACCACTTTTAAGCCAAGTAATGCTATCGGCTCTTGCCCAACTTTCCATAGCTTGTCGATCATCATCAAAAGCATCTCTTTCGGCCATAATTCCGCCTTTTGACTGACTATTTAGCAAATGCATGACTTGACTAAAGTATTTATTAGCCCACCGTTGAGGATCTTTTGTTGGTTTTACAATTCCATAGAATTGCCGAGTAAGCTTATCAAAATATCCTGTAATACACTCCCATCCCAATTGATTTTGAGGCACCAATGGTTGATCTGGTATTTCCAGTAATTTTCGTCCTAAGAAAGCGCGTTTAACAATTTTTTTAGTTAATCGTGATGCATTTATGAATGGGAATTCATTTTTTAATTTATTAAACTCTTTTTCAGAATAATCGATAGAAGTTCCATTTTTTTGATCAATAACCTTGTATACGACCTCTCTTTCGAACCACCTGCATTCTGCTAATGTTACCATTTTTGGCATGGTTTCAGTATCGTGCATATCCATATCGGGACTATATGGTATGTCATTTTCACTAGTTTTGTGATTGGCTGAAGTATTATATTTGACCCAATCGGCATTAAGATCGCTCCAATGTATATTTGGAAACATTTCCTGAGCGACTTCGATTGGTTTTTGATCGATATACCATATGCGCTGAGCATCGATCAAATTAGGCTTTATTGCACTTGCATCCCACACCATTTTCATTGGATCCAGCCTTACGATTACGGGTTTTCCCTGTGGATCGTCTTGAAAATCGAGCCTGGTATCGGTCCATCCCATTCCGCAAATTATCGTGTCTTGAAAAGCATCGGAATCTTCGTATTCACCATCAGCTTCATCACGAAACCATTCAGCAGCACCGGTTAGGATCTGATTAGCAAAAGCGGCTCCTTCTTGTCTTGGAATAAATTGTACTTTTCGTTTATTGTTTCTCTCAGTTCCGATGACAGCATTGACCAAAGGAGCAATACGATTAAAAGTCATGACCGGTCTATTTTGTTTTCTTAAGACGTCAATATCTTGGTCATTCCATTGTCGTCCATTATAGAAGTCGTAGTCTTCTTGAGCATTTTTTCTCCATTGATCGACATGTACAATATCATCATGATACCAATTGACCAATTTTTTAAAAAGAGCTTGTTGCTCGAGGTTTTCGATTTGATTGATAGAATCTTTATAATTATCCATTAGAAAGCCATCCACGAAGTTTAATCCTGTTGAGAATGCTGATAAAGCTTTTTTCTAGGTTTGCGATTAGGCTGTTCATAAGCCACACACATTAGAAAACCATCCACGAGGTTTGATCCTGTTGAGAATGCTGATAAAGCTTTTTCTAGGTTTGCGATTAGGCTGTTCATAAGCCACACACATTAGAAAACCATCCACGAGGTTTGATCCTGTTGAGAATGCTGATAAAGCTTTTTCTAGGTTTGCGATTAGGCTGTTCATAAGCCA
>NZ_JBAFWX010000003.1:116172-165020 GCF_036576145.1 Bartonella eidoli
TTTCTAGGTTTGCGATTAGGCTGTTCATAAGCCACACACATTAGAAAACCATCCACGAGGTTTGATCCTGTTGAGAATGCTGATAAAGCTTTTTCTAGGTTTGCGATTAGGCTGTTCATAAGCCACATACATTAGAAAGCCATCCACGAAGTTTGATCCTGTTGAGAATGCTGATAAAGCTTTTTTCTAGGTTTGATATTAGGCTGTTCATAAGCCACATACATTAGAAAGCCATCCACGAAGTTTGATCCTGTTGAGAATGCTGATAAAGCTTTTTTCTAGGTTTGATATTAGGCTGTTCATAAGCCACACAAAGAAGCCCGAAACTATCAGCTCCATGGCTTGCCCAATCATGTTCAGCTCCTAATCCGATATTCCGCTGTTCATCTCTTTTTTCGTGATACCATGCAAGCGCTTTTCTTCCAGCTTTTGTTGTTTCTCTGTTAAACCATATAGCAGGAAACAATCTTCTTACGGCTTCGATCCGCATTTTCACAGCACCTGGTCCTTGATTAGGTATCACTTTTGTTTGAAATCCAGCTTGTTGCAGAGCACTTTCAAAACTCACATTATAGACACGATCTTTTGTTGCGCCATCGTGTGGCAACACCATGAGACCTTTGTCATATTTTTTCTGAAATATCCATCCCACATGCTCAGATAAAGGCTGACCTTGAGCTTCATAATAATCGAGCACTCTTATTTCACGTCCAACGAATTGCGCTACCCACAAAGCAGTAGCATCAGCTTTTGCTCCTGTTCCTCCGATATCCCAAAAGACCTTAATCTGCATCAATGGATCGCGAGGTACATTTGTAATACGTCCTTCCTGCTCAGCTTCGATAAGAGCTTTTTGATAATAAGCGCCTTGAACGGATTGTAGATATTGACCTTCCCAAATATGATTATACTGCTCTGGTCTTTGTTCCAAATCATCCTTCCGATCTCGATTAAGTTTTTTTGAAAATTGAGGATTATCACGCCAATTGATTTCCGCTCCTTTTATATTTGGATTCTTTGCATTTCGAAAACGTTTTTCGACAGGAGCATTTTCTCGCATTGGGTTCCATGTTACCCACAATTCAGCATTCCATCCGCTTCCTTCTTCTCGCAAAGTTGGGATAAGGATTTGCCAAGCAGCTTCAGTCACAGGTTCAGCTTCATCGACCCAACATAAAAAGATTCGCCCCATCGATTTAATACTGGCAATATTTCGATCCAATCCAGCGAAGACATAAACGATACGCCCATCTTTTGATTTAATATATTTATCTCCAACTTCATAATAATCCTGGAGGAATTGATAAGATTCAATAGCCCGTTTAATTTCTTCCAATGAGCTTTCATTGAGTGAATTTTGAAATTGCCTTGCACACAGAATAATTCCCCTTTCTCCAGCCTTTCCGTGTTGATATCCAACGATAGTAGACATCAAAGCAAATGATCGTGTTTTTCCAGATCCTCTTCCCCCCCAAGCGGCCCGAACATCAGCTTTCCCAGAGAAGACAGGTATCAACTTTGGAATAAGTTCGACTTGAGCAGTTGTCATTTTCAAATTTTTTGACTTAGAAATAGGACATTCCTCTATTTTTTTTGAGTAAACATAAACATTTACCCTAAAGAAGAGTTTTGAACGAATCTCTCATAGACACTCTTCTTTTCTTTAGAGTGTTTTCATTCTTTTTGTATTTTTTCCAGTTTTTCTGAAATATGTTATTTTTTTAGCAAAACCACCATGTAAATGTCTCAACAATATAGCCAATCGACATTCTTAATTTTAGCACTCTTTAGATAGATCATTTTTTGGTATCACAGGAACAATTTCGATACGAGAAATTGTTTTAGCATTACTTCTACTTTCTTCATTAACTTGCAAAGGCAAAACCTTTGCGAGGAGAGAAAAGAAGGGCACTGGATTATTGAGCGCATGATATTTGAGATAAGAAACCAATCCATCCTCCCCATATTGAGATCCAGCTTGCTCAGCTGCGGTAAGCAAAGCTTCATTAAAGCGTTTTGTAGCTTTATTTACCGCGCCTTTTGGCCTTCCTCTCTTACGTAAAAGAAGGCGACGTTCATCTTTAGCCATAATTTTCCCTTAAACTTTGATTTTATCCGCATAAAGCTTTCATAATGATCAGTAAAATATTTTAAATAACCGCTAGATACTTTTTATTTTGATCATCGTTTTTTACTCTGCATCTCATATAAAATTTTGCATATTTGTTTAAATTTTACTTTGGATATAAAAAGCCTTCATGAATGCTTGAATGCTTGAATGCTTGAATGCTTGAATGCTTGAATGCTTGAATGCTTGAATGCTTGAATGCTTGAATGCTCTGCAAAAACACATTCTAGATGTCTAGTGTATCTTTCTAAATGTCTATTCAGTCTTTATTGTATTATTGTCTGATTGTTCTCTTACATCACAATCTTTATCTTGCTAATGACACACATCGCGCTGCTCATATTCTCTTCTTCCAAGAGCTTATCTCGCTTCTTTGTCCGATTTTGCTGAAAGCATAAAAGAATAATTCGCTATAAAATAACGACACGATATCTTTTAAAAAAAAATTCTCTCATAAAATATAAAGGCTTTTTTCATGTCTTTTCCACTCCCAGATATTTCATGAGGATCATTCAAAAATGAGCGATAAAGATGGAGCTTAAACAAATTGGCTTCTATAAGAATGCTCCCGCATCGCCGCAAGCGGAATAATTATAAAATAAACATCATCATGATCTCTTTCCTCATCGCAATTTTTTCTCAGTAAGACTTTTCTCTCAGCGAACCTTTTTCCTTTAAAAACTGATTATAATTTTTATTGATCCCGTATTATATTCTTTCAATTACGGATTAGCTCCCTATAAGGCTCAGAAATTTTAACGCCTTTTCGTTTTCTCCAATCTTTTTAAAAACAAAGCAACTGAAAAAATCTCTAATCGCAAATTTGTAAAAACATAGAAGAATTTCAGGCTCTAAAGAAACAGAAAATCTTCAAACTCTACGGATGAAGAGTTTCAAACTCTAAAAGAACAGAAAAACTTCAACTCGACAGGCGAAGAGTTTCAAACTCTAAAAGAACAGAAAAGCTTCAACTCGACAGGCGAAGAGTTTCAAACTCTAAAAGAACAGAAAAGCTTCAACTCGACAGGCGAAGAGTTTCAAACTCTAAAAGAACAGAAAAACTTCAACTCGACAGGCGAAGAGTTTCAAACTCTAAAAGAACAGAAAAGCTTCAACTCGACAGGCGAAGAGTTTCAAACTCTAAAGGAACAAAAGAGCTTCAAGCTCTAAAAGAGTGGAAGAGTCTCAGACTGCACAAAACTTCAAAGTCTGCGTTTCCTTCACTTCTGCAAAAAGGTTATTTTTATTTTACCTTTTTGCCATTTTCACTTATAACAATGCTAGGTTATATGTTCATCAATGATAACAAAACATACAATTATCATTGTACTATTATGATACATAATTAGATTTACTTTGTCAAGTTTTATATTCTGATTATCATTTTTTAGATTTCTTTTTCTATTTTCTGCGGTAAAAACTCCAACTTATTTCCCATTTTTTGAACTATTACATCTGTTTCATCGTTGATTTTTCCAAATAAGATGTTTTCTGCGAGGGGATCTTGAATTTCTTTTTGTATAATACGCTTAAGAGGTCGTGCTCCATAGAGAGGATCATACCCTTCATCTGCGAGGAACTGTCGTACTTCTGGTTTAATTGTCAATGTTATTTTTCGTTCACTGAGTAAATTTTGCAATTTTTGCATCTGAATATCGACAATTTTTTCCATATCCTTTCGCTGCAATCTCTGAAAGAGAATAATCTCATCGATACGATTAAGGAACTCTGGTCTGAAAGAAGCTTTCACAACATTCATGACATCTTTTTTTGCCTGCTCAGTTATTGGTCCATCTGGTAGAACAGTTAAAAACTCTGCACCTAAATTGGAAGTCATAATGAGCAAAGTATTTCGAAAATCAACAGTTCGTCCTTGTCCATCAGTCAAACGTCCTTCATCGAGCACTTGCAATAAGAGATTAAAAATATCGGGATGAGCTTTTTCGATTTCATCAAATAGGATGACTTGGTATGGTCTTCTCCGAACAGCTTCTGTTAAGACCCCCCCTTCTTCATAACCGACATATCCTGGTGGAGCACCAATGAGCCGTGCCCCCGCGTGTTTTTCCATATATTCAGACATATCGACCCGCAACATTGCGTTAGCATCTTGGAACAGGAAAGCTGCGATCGCTTTTGTCAATTCAGTTTTTCCTACACCTGTCGGTCCTAAAAACATAAATGAACCGATTGGTCGATTTGGATCTTGCAATCCAGCCCTTGCCCGTCGCACAGCTCTGGCCACAGCTTGGACAGCGTCTTTCTGTCCGACCACCCGCTTCCCAATTTCATCTTCCATACGCAAGAGAGCTTCACGCTCTGCCTCCAACATTCGATCGACGGGAATTCCGGTCCACCGAGAAATGACTCGAGCCACATGCTCAGCAGTAACGACTTCTTCAATTAGGTTATTTTTCTTGTCGTCATTTTCAGCGATTTTCAATTGTTTTTCAAGCTCAGGAATAACACTATAAGCGAATTCTCCAGCTTTTTGAAATTGTCCATTTCGTTGAGCAATAGCTAATTCATTTCGTGCATTTTCAAGCTTTTTTTTGAGATCAGCAGCATGTCCTAATTTTTGTTTTTCGGCCTGCCAAGCGTTTGTCATTTCCAACGACTGTTGCTCTAATGTTTTGAGTTCATCTTGCACGGCTTTCAAGCGGTCTTTTGCGGCAGGGTCGACTTCCATTTTCAAGGCTTCCCGTTCGATTTTCAACTGTAAGATTTTTCGATCGATAGCATCCAATTCTTCTGGCTTTGAATCGACTTGCATTCTAAGCCTTGCCGCAGCTTCATCGATCAAATCAATCGCCTTATCTGGCAAGAAGCGATCAGTAATATAACGATTAGATAATCGAGCAGCAGCAACCAATGCACTGTCAGCCACCCTTACTTTGTGATGTTGTTCGTATTTTTCTTTAATTCCGCGTAGAATAGATACAGTATCGTCCAGGCTTGGCTCAGGAACAAAGACGGATTGGAATCTCCGTGCTAAAGCAGCATCTTTTTCAATATATTTTCTGTATTCATCGAGCGTAGTTGCCCCGACACAATGCAGCTCTCCACGAGCAAGAGCTGGTTTTAATAGATTTGAAGCATCCATAGGTCCATCGGATTTCCCTGCCCCGACGAGATTGTGCAACTCATCAATAAACAAAATGATCTGTCCATTTTCATCTTGCACCTCAGCCAGGACTCCCTTTAGTCGCTCTTCGAATTCACCTCGATATTTTGCTCCTGCGATCAACGCTCCCATATCCAGGGCATACAGCTGTTTATCTCGCAATGTTTCGGGGACATCCCCATTAATAATGCGCAAAGCTAAACCTTCAACGATTGCGGTTTTTCCTACCCCTGGTTCTCCGATAAGGACAGGATTATTTTTTGTGCGCCGTGAAAGGATTTGAATAGTCCGCCGAATTTCCTCTTCTCTTCCAATGACAGGGTCGAGTTTTCCTTCCCGAGCATCTTTAGTCATATCTCTTGCGTATTTTTTTAAAGCTTCATATTGGCTTTCAGCGCGTGGACTTGTAGCGGTTTTTCCTTTACGTATCGCATTAATGGCCTGATTAATTGCTTGTGGTGTTACACCTGCTTTTTTAAAAATATCAGCTGTTTTCGCAGTTTTTTCAATGACGAGTGCTTGTAAAGCTCTCTCTACCGTTATAAATTGATCTCCAGCCTTTTGGGCGAGCTCTTCAGCCATAGAGAAAACTTTTACCAAAGGCTGTGATAAATAGAGTTGACCATTTCCGCCCTGTACTTTTGGCAAATCATTCAATGCTTTTTTGAGCTCTTTTTGAATAATATCTATATCTCCACCGGTTTTTTGGATCAAAGAAGGTGCCAATCCTTGAGGATCATCTAATAAGACTTTCAGAAGATGCTCAGGCATAAACTGCTGATTATCAGCAGCAAGAGCACTATTTTGCGCTGTCTGTAAAAAACCTTGAAGCCGTTCGCTGTATTTTTCTAGGTTCATTTTTTTTCCTTTTTTTGATCAATCACTACAGTTTAATTCGCCCAAACGGCTCGCAAGAACTGACCAAACGACGAGAATCAGTGCGAAAACGCAGCATAGAAAGTAACTAAACTCTTAAGGTAAATATGGTACTCCAGCACGAAATGTACAAGGGGATTGTTTTTCAAAAAAGGATAAATTATGTCAAAAATATTACTAATATAAGGCGATATATATCATACAAGCCAAAGTGTTATTCGCAATAAGGTGTTATCCACTTTTTAATTTTTCCTCTATTTTATTTTCACTTATTTTTTATTTATGTTTTCTTCTATTATCTCTATTTATTTTAATGATCTTTCAAAGATTTTATTTTTTGATCTATTATTGGTATTGGTTTTATTTTTTCTAACAGAATTCTCTTTGATTTTAATGTTTCAAGCTATTTTATAACTTTTTTTATTCTTCTTCATCGTCTTTTTGCTTTGACGCTGGCAAGATATAAGCGCCAGAGAGCCACCTATTGAGATCAATTGCTTTACATCGTGTTGAACAAAAAGGGTAAGTGCTTTTCTGAGATATTTTCCCACAAATTGGACATGGATGGGCAGGACGCATTTTTTCTGATTTTACGATTATATTGTTTAACTCTTTTTGATTTTTAGATATTTTTTTTTGTCTGTATGATTTGACGATTTTTTCTGATTTTTCTTGTTTTTTTTCTATCATTTTTGATCATTTATCTATTTTTATTTTGTTTATGCTTCTCCATGTATTTGTATTTGATCTGTCATTGACTTTCTGTAATCCAAGTAGAGAAAATAGGGTAATTATAAGCGGTAAGCATATCCACGGTTTCAGCCAAAGGCAAGCCAACCACATTAGAATAAGAACCAGCGATATGGCTAACAAAAGCCCCTGCTTTTCCTTGAATAGCGTATCCCCCGGCCTTTCCTTTCCATTCACCAGAATCGAGATAAGCTTCCCTCATTTTAGATGTCAATCGTCTAAAACGAACGCGGCTTTCGACCAATTTTATTGTTTTCTTTCCTTTTTCATTGATGGCACAAATAGCGCCATAGACTTTATGTGCTCGTCCTGACAGGTATCTCAAACATTCATAAGCCTCGTTTTTTTCTTCTGGTTTAGGAAGAATAACGCGCTCCACAGCCACCACAGTATCAGCAGCTAAAATCACAATTTTTTTCTTAGAAAAATCGTTTTGAGTTTTTTGATTGTAGACCAGCAAATTTTCTTTTGCCTTCATTGCTTTTTCTTTAGCTAAACGTCTTGCTAAATTTGCAGGATGTTCTCTTAATTTTGGAGTTTCATCAATATTTGTAGCACAGACCTGATGCGGATCAAGACCGATTTGAGCTAAAAGAGCCAAACGACGTGGGGAAGCAGAAGCAAGGATCAATTGAACATCTTCTGAATTCTGTTTTTTTATATCTGTTCCTGTTATAACACCCATATCCTCTTGCCCCTTGAGTTCACTTTATCTTCCACAAGATTACAGGGGCCACCGATATTTTTCGATGCACTTTCTCTTTTCTGCACCTTTACATCCATTACTTACTCAATCATTTTTACTTTTTTTGAACACTTTACCTTAAAAGAAGCCCGTGTTCTTTGAAAAGACGGCATTTTTATGAAATGGTCCCTTACCAGTCATTTACTTATAGCATGATATTATGCACTATTTATAGCAACCATATTGTGCAATATTTATAGGCAAGATGGTATCCATTACTTATACCTGTATGTGATACGCCCTTTTGTTAAATCATAAGGAGTCATTTCGACCATAATTTTATCACCGGCCAACACACGAATACGGTTTTTACGCATTCTCCCAGCGGTATGAGCAATAATTTCATGATCATTTTCTAGCTTCACACGAAACATCGCATTAGGGAGGAGTTCGGTCACAACACCTGAAAATTCCAAAACTTCTTCTTTGGACATGAATAATGACTTCCTTTATATTTACATTAATCTCACTATAATCCTTAGCATTATCATTTATGCATTTTGCCCCTACGGATTATTTTTAGGGTTCATACCCTATTTTTCTAGTTTTGTGAACAAAAATCCAATAAACAAAGAGGGATTTTCTTAGATATATTCTCTGATCCTCTCACAACAATCGCTCTTATATTTCATTTGAGAACTATTTTTTATTCTTTCCAGCATAATCTATCCGGATCAATTTATCATTTTAAAACATATAGATATCTGAATACGGCATTTTTTCCAAAGACGCGATCTCTGCTGAACGCAGTATCTTCTCATTTTAAACGACAGCATTGCAAATTTGATATTCATTTGTATAGATGCTTTATATATTCGATCCATCAATTTTTCTTATTGCGTACACCCTTTTTACTAATATGCGTACTGACATTTTACTGATTTACGTTTTTTCTTAATTACTTTTTATCTTCTTTGCGCTTTAACGATTTATCGTTTACAAAGGCACTCATTAATTCACAAAGCATTGCAAATTTGATATTCATTTGTATAGATGCTTTATACATTCGATCCATCAATTTTTCTTATTGCGTACACCCTTTTACTAATATTCGTACTCACATTTTACTGATTTACGTTTTTTCTTAATTACTTTTTATCTTCTTTGCGCTTTAACGATTTATCGTTTACAAAGGCACTCATTAATTCACAAAGCATTGCAAATTTGATATGAGATCAATAGCTGTCTTTCACAGCTGTTTTTCTTCCACTTTTTTGAGAAACCAATATGTTAACGATTAACTTTCAAATTTGTCATGGTTTTCCAGTTACTTAATAAAGTCGCGAAAACCATTTTAAAGAATATAGCTTTATCTTCGAAACTGTCCTGTATGTCCTATACATTATTTTATACAAACAGATGGTTTTACCTCAAGAAAGCAATATATAAGAGGAAAAGGCTTCCCTCATGTTTTTCATATCCGCTCCTATTCGCCTAGCCTCATTATAAGGAATAATTATTAAATAAAGTAACAACATTCTGAGTATACTATTGATCAATCACAGCAATATAAGATCTGCCACTTATTCATATTTACAAGCAACTTTTACAGAAACACAGAAATGATTATAAAAGTAGAAACGATAATAAGTTTTTGATTGCTTAAACTATTTTTATAAGCAATAAAATTTTACTCCCCGTTCCCCGTAAAAAAGCAAGCCTTCTGTATTTTTATATAGAGCCTTATACTATGAAAATTATGCAATAAATCGTGTTATCAATTTTTGTTTTCGTAGAGCTTCACTGGTCTTATTTTCGTAGAGCTTCACTGGAAGAATATATAGAATGACCTCACTCTCTTCTTAGATAGTTTAGATAATATATTTTTTTATTTTTAAAAAGGTCTCCCCTTCATCCACACGCAAAACATGTAAACACTCTATCATTTTTTTTGCTCAGAAGGTGCACTAAGGATACTCTTTTATAGTTTTATCTACCCATAGGGTAGCATGATTTTTATTGTTCACTTTTTTCTTTTTTTTGAACATTTTTCATTATTTCCATCCTCACATCTTTTTTTTGTGTGTTTCGCAACATTTTCACATTACATTTTTTTCTACATTTTTATTATTTTTCAAGACTATAATGAAACACCTCTGAAAAGAGGCATCTATTTATCTTTTTTACATCTAAAAGCGCTGTACAATAATTTTTTTTTGGATAATGGATCACCTAATTTTTTTGTAGAGGATATAGCCTCTCACTCACGCCAATATTCTTGTTTGATACCTCCCACTATTTTTGATTTTAGATCAAAAATTTTTATCATTTTCCTTACAATCATTGACAATATGATACGCACAAGAATAAGAAGCAGGATGTCTGAAAATCTTTCAATAAAAAAGAGGCGTCTGTCTAAACAGTTCAGCCTCTTTTCATAAACTTTTTTACAATTTTGGTTTTATTAAGGTTCATTTTATAGAACCTTAATAAAAGACTAACTAAACCACTCCGATAACAATTCGTACCTCACTGGATCATCAGCACATTGCCCGCTTCCGCATTCAAGAACAGTAGAAATCAGATTTGCTGTAATCAAAAATATAAATAAGAAGCTCGCCAATCTGCTAAACGATGGCAAAGGAGCAAATCTCTTAACCTGCAACATTTCAGTCAAAATCATAACAATAATAACGCCCAGAATACACAAAACTGAAATAATGAAAGCCCAAGTATAAAAATGAAGCCCCAAAAAGGCTGATCCATATCCAAGATCATCTGGTGTGATATGCAAAAATACTTGCCGAGCAGCAATGACACCAGTCACCATACAACCAAGAATAACCATTGCATAATGGGTATTTTTGACATTGTGATATATATTAAAAAGAAACCCGCATCCTGCAAGAATTAAACCAGCACGTTGAAGCAAGCAAAGAGGGCATGGCAACTCAAACTTTACCAATTGATAATAGAAAGCAACCAGCAAAACAATGGATAAGCCAATTAACCCTAAACAATTCATAAATATGACGAAATGAGAATTTTTTTTTTCAGAATTTTCCATGATTATTCTCTAAAAAGACAAATTTAAAACAGAAGTTGCGTGATGATTAAAGGTAAGAATAATAACAGCCAGAAGAGCTGTCCAAAGAGCATAACTCATAACTTTTTTCTTATAGATAGCGGTTATTGCTGTACCCAAAGCGATTAAGAATGGAATAAACATGGTAAAATCCTCTATATTCATATAAATAATTGTTTGTGTAGCACAATAACGTTGCGCCATAATTATGCAAGACATATTAGAAATTTGTCAAAAAATAGACATAAAATTTCCTTTCCACAATTCATCTTTTCTCCTCTTATTTTAGAGCAATGAGGTATGTTCTTTCTCTTTAATGTTCCATAAATAAAAGATATTCTCTCTCCCATATTTTTCTTGAGAAGAGAGGAATTTTTTATTAAATCTCAATTCATTAAAATAATAAAGTTCTTATTATGGCTTTTAAAAGATGCCTTATTTTTATGAAACGAATTCCACTATTTCTGCCATTTGATTGATTGTTTTTTAAAGAGCAACCTGCTTTATCATTTCAAAAAATTTATACCAACATTTTTAAAAGAACACTTTCATTTAGACATTACATTCTAATGGGACAGTTTTCATGATTCTTCATGTTGATTGTTATTTTTCTTTTCATCATGCTTTTCACTTATTTCAGGAGCATCCTCTTTTTCATCTTTCTTTTCCACGCTTCGCGTTTTTTTCTGCTGTCCATTAGAGTTTGTCCCTTTTTCTTGAGAATGAGCAGATTTTGTAGTTTCTTTCTTATTTTTTGTCTCTTCTTTATCCTCTTTTTGTTCAGCTACTTCTTCTACTTTATCAGGCTCGCGCTTAGATGATCTTGTTTTTGGAACCGATGAAGTACGAACAGAAGAAGTTTCATCTTTTTGCGATCGTGAAGGAGGCTTTCCTGAAATAACTTCATTAATTTCAGCTCCAGTTAACGTTTTATATTCCAATAAACCTTGAGCAAGAGCGAACCATTCTTTCTTTTTTTCTTTCAGAATTTTTGTAGCATTTGCATATGCGCCATCAATAAGCTTACGCACTTCATGATCGATCACATGTTCTGTTTTCTCAGAAGCATTTTGAGTAAGTGCACCAAAATACCATGTAGAGGATATTCTGGGTTATAAAAAGCGGGAGCAATATTCTGACACAGATCATTTTAACATATCGGATAGAGTAATGCTTATAATATATATTTTAATCATTCGTTATGCGCCTCAATTAGATATATAACAACAGTTCTTCCTTCTCCCTACTAGCCAAGGAAAGAACAATCAAAGCTAAAAGATTTTTTGATGGCTTCTTAATTATGGTTTTGATTTTCATTTGATATACAAACCGAAGCTGTGCATATCGACTGGAAAAATGTTGCGCATATCGACAAATATTGATTGAGCTCGATAAATTCCTCTCTCAATAATGATTCATGATAAACATTTTCGCTCTTTTCCAAAAAGATTTTTCTCTACCTCGTAGCTTATTTTTCAACTACCGTGCCCCGTAGGATGTTTTCTTAGCGATTATTTCTTTATCGATTTCATATCTGACCCATTTATATTTCAAATCATGTCAAATAGAGCGATTTTTTTTGCTGACCTCAGCTTTATTTGATCACATTTTTTTATTTTTACAACTTTTCTGCTTTTCCATAATTATTTTATGAATGAACTCTTGATTTTATTTTTATATTTTTCACAAAGAATTTTTCTTTTATAAAGACCTTAGATATCACTGTAATTCAATTTATAACATGTCTTTTATCATTGCTTGATTTATTTTTTACTCTTTTTCTTTTCTCAAATTTATTTTCTCAAATTTTCAAATCTGTTTTCTTTTGAACAAGAGAAAGATATAGCTTCCATGTTTTACTTCTGAAGGCATGAGCATTTACTCAAGCAAGCTTAAAAAACTATAAAAAAAACTATTGTTGTGTACAAATTGACTTTGCAAAGAGAATATAAAATTTAAAAATAATATAAAAGAATCGCATTAACCACTTGAAAAGGATTCAGAATGACAGATCAATCATGTGACGTAGCGATTTTAATGGGCAGCCAATCGGATTGGGCAACGATGCGCCATAGCGCGGATATTTTAACCTATCTTGATATTTCTCATACTTCTCAAATTATTTCAGCACACCGTACCCCTGAGCGCCTTTACCAATTTGGAAGAAGTGCAAAATCATCAGGATTTAAGGTACTGATTGCTGGCGCTGGTGGGGCGGCACACCTTCCAGGCATGTTAGCATCTCTCACCTCTCTTCCTGTTTTTGGTGTTCCCGTGCAGTCGCATTCTTTATCTGGTCAAGATTCTCTTTATTCTATTGTCCAAATGCCAGCCGGGATTCCCGTTGGTACATTAGCAATTGGCAAATCAGGTGCCATTAATGCAGCACTTTTAGCAGCGTCAGTATTAGCACTTTATGATGATAATTTAGCACGGCGTTTAGAAAATTGGCGTCAGCATCAAACAGCTGGTGTACCCCCAACCCCTACAGACGAGATTTAATATGACAGAACCCTCCAACAATTTTCTTCCCTCTGAAACCCTTCCTTCCCCTAAGCTTCTTCCTTCATCGCACATGTTAGCTCCAGGGAGTATGATTGGTTTAATAGGAGGAGGACAATTGGCACGAATGTTGGCAATAGCAGCTGCAGAGCTTGGATTTCGCACAGCTGTTTTTTGTCCTGAAGAAGATTGTCCAGCCAAACAAACATCCAATCACCATATTGTTTCTTCTTACGACGATTATGACGCTCTAGACCGTTTTATTTCTATGTGCGATGTCGTTACTTACGAATTTGAAAATCTTTCGCTTGAGATGATTGAATATATAGAGAAGGTTAAACAGGTTTATCCCTCTTCCAATATATTAAAGATAACGCAAGACCGGTTATTTGAAAAAGAATTTTTGAACGATCACGGTATCCGTACAACATCATGGCATCGTGTTGACAATAAATCTTCTCTTATTTCTAGCCTTTCTGCCCTAGGCGGTCGTGGTCTTTTAAAGACGCGCCGTTTTGGCTATGATGGCAAAAACCAAATCATGCTGGATCATCCAAGTGAACAAGCGATCGATGAAGCATTTACGAAATTTGAAGAACAGCCTTCAATTTTGGAAGAAATAGTCCCTTTTTTATTAGAAATTTCCACTTTGTGCGCACGTAGCGCTGACGGAAAGCATATTTTCTACGATTGTCCAGAAAATCAGCACCAGAACGGTATCCTTCATAAAGCATTTGTGCCATCACGTGTTCCGCTTAATGTTCAACAAACTGCTCAAGAATTAAGTAAAAAAATCCTGGATACGCTCAATTATGTTGGGGTTCTTTGTATTGAGTTTTTTGTGCTAACGGATGGTCATCTTTTAGTTAATGAATTGGCGCCGCGCGTCCATAACTCTGGTCATTGGACACAAAAAGCATGCATAACTTCCCAATTTGAACAACACATCCGTGCCATTTGTGGCCTTCCGTTAGGAAGCACTTACCGCCATAGCAATTGCGAAATGATCAATCTTCTTGGTAGCAATATGAGCGAGTTTAAATATTTTTTAACACAAAAGAACACATCCGTCCATTTATACGGTAAAAGTTCTGTGCAACCTACTCGCAAAATGGGACATGTTATTAAATTAACCGGTTTGTCTAGCGACCCTGAACAGTAAAATATATCTAAGCACGATTATTTCAATATACGACAAAATATCTGTGAGAAGAACAATTTCCGGAATATTCTTTCCCAATATCTACCCCTATCTTCTTACAGATTCTTTATTGATGGCAGATTTTTTGTTCATGGTCCCCAGGATTTTTTTCCTCATTCTTGAATTTCAACTTTTTTCAGCCGATTGATAGTTTCAACTTTTTCAGCCGATTTATTTATTCCCTCGTCTTTTTCATTCCCCCTTGACCATGACATTTATCTAAAAAAAATCAAAGTCTTAAATGCTTTATTTTTCTAATTTTCTTACTTGCGCTTACCCTTATTTACGCCTACACTTATTTACGCTTAACCTTATTTACGCTTAACCTTATTTACGCTTAACCTTATTTACGCTTAACCTTATTTACGCTCACCCTTATTTGCGCTTACCCTTATTTACGCTTACCCTCATTTGCACTTAACCTCATTTGCACTTACCTTCATTTACGCTTAACCTTATTTGTGCTTAACCTTATTTGTGCTTACGTAAAAAACATAAAGTCACGCAAACTGTGCAACGTAATTTATATGATAAAAAACTTTTTTTTCAACATGCGCATTTTTATTTTTAAACTCTGTTTTATTAACAATCATTTGAATTTTTAATAGCTTTTTACCTCACTTCCACCTCCATGTTCTATCTTCGATCTTTCCGTGAAATGTCTCTTGACAAAAATAAGACTTTTTGTTAGGAATTCAGGGTATTTCATTTTCTACTTTCACTTGTTTTGTTGTATTGATGATTAGTTTTTCTTAAAGATTGCTTTTTGTTATCCAATTGAATAAGTAATTTGCATGAATGGTATTGTGCATCAAGGCTGTCGTATTGTTGCATAACTACGGTTATTGAATGGATTATTTTTTACGGTGAGTATGATGAAAATTAAAAATTCGCTTAAAGCATTAAAGGAACGCCACCGTAACAACCGTTTGGTGCGTCGCAAAGGTCGTGTTTATATTTTGAATAAAAGCAACCCGCGTTTTAGAGCACGTCAAGGTTAATAGTTTTTTAGACATAACTTAATCTTTATTCTTATGTTTTTTTCGCGGAAATTTGTTTTCATATATGAGAGCTTGTTTTCAGGGAAGATTCTTTATTTGTAATTCTTTTTTTTTGAGGACTTGTCTTTATGAGACTTTTAGTCTTTTTAAAAGTTTTGCAATTTCGGATTTTTTTTGTTGTACAAGCCATTTTTTTTGTTGGTATTATTTTTCCGTTACATGGGGAAACTAGAGAAGATATACCTCTATCACCCTTTCAAGATATTCCCCTATTACCCTTTGAAGATCCGTCTCCTACACTTCTTTTACCCTTTGATGATCTGGCACCGGGCTCTCGCTCTTCCTCCCCCAAAAATTCTCATTTAGAAGCAACCATTTTTGAAGATAAAGATACCAAGGTTTCCCCTCTTCAGAGAAATGCTGCAAATAAACAAGCAGAGATTACACGTTTACTCAAAGAGCTCAAATTTTGTGCAGATGTCAATAAAGCAAAAACTATCAGCCATCAAATCCAGTATTTATGGTCAGAGTCGGGGAGTGATACGATTGATCTATTAATGTCTTGGACTGAAACAGCAATCAATTCTAATAATTATATGCTTGCGCTTGATTATATTGACAATATTGTTTCTCTCTTCCCCAATTATGCTGAAGCTTGGGTTAGACGAGCGTGGGTTCATATTCAATTAAGTGATTTTAAACTTGCGATGCTTGACCTTAACCATGCGATAGAACTTGAACCCCGTAATTACATAGCATTTTTCGAGCTTGGCATCATTATGGAAGCAACGGATCGCCCCCATCTAGCGATCAAAGCCTATGAAAAGGCTCTTTATTACTATCCACAAATGCAAAAGCTGCAAAAGCGTGTTGAGTTTTTATTAGAGAAAAAGTCATCGCAAACACTTTGAAGGACAAAGGGTCATCACAACTCTTTTTCCTTTTTCTGATTTTCTTTTTCTCTCCCCTTTTTTTCTAAAGAAAAGATTATGATCATTTTATGTCTAGTCAAATATTTCAAACTTGCTTATATTAATGGCATGGTGTTCTGCACTTCTCGACAAGAAATAACGCATTCCTGAGACCTTATTGATCTCTAAGGGAGCTGTCCCTGGAAAAGCTCGTGGGCTTTTTCATATGGCGCCCACCTATTAAGTTAGGATCTTGGGATCAACCTTTTCTATCGGCTGCTGTGGATCACCACTTACTTTATTGAATAAGGTCTGATTATTTTTTTATCGATGAATATACTGATTTTGTTTTTTGATAAATTCTCGTTATAATTTCAGCTAATCTTCTTTAGCCTTTTTTATTTTTATTGAGCCAACAATGTCAGACCATCTTTCTCCTGCGTCCTCTTTTTCCTGTCTTCGCTCGCATTTACGCCAAGTTGGTTTATCCCGGCGTGATGCCCTTTCATTGCAAGATCGCACTTTTTTTTCACGTCGTGCTTGTTCTCACGTTATAAATTATCTTGAACAAAGGATAGAAGATTTTTCTGACCTCATTTTTTCAGGGTATTTACCCATCAAATCTGAAATAGATCCTAGTCCTTTATTAGACTATCTAGCAGTCCATGGTAGTCATTTAGCATTACCGGCAGTTTTAGATTCAACCAAGATGGTTTTTCGTCAATTTTCGGTTGAGACAATATTAGAGAGCATGCGCTTTGGCACAGTTGGGCCCAATTCAGATAATGCAGTCATTATCCCCAATTTTATTCTTGTTCCCCTCTCCGCCTTTGATCATCGTGGTCATCGCCTTGGCTATGGAGGAGGATACTATGATCGTGCGATTGCATCTCTCAAGCAGGCAGGCCATTCTATTGATTTATTTGGTTTTGGCTTTTCCTGTCAAGAAGTCGAACCTATTCCTCGTTATGAACATGATCTTGTTTTGCAAGGAATTTTTACAGAAAAGGGTTTCTTAAAGTGCTGAAGTGTGGTTAAAGCGCTTATGCGATTTTTATTTTTAGGTGATATTGTTGGAACGACAGGTTGTGAAGCTGTTTTTCAGACTCTTCCAAAACTGATTGAAAAATGGAACCTTGATTTTGTTGTTGTGAATGGTGAAAATGCGTTTAACGGTTTTGGCATTACGCAAGGAATATATCATGATCTTTTATTATCAGGAGCAGATGTTGTAACAACCGGTAATCATGCCTTTCAATGCAAAGAAGCCTATCAATGTGCGTATGATAGCGAACGCTTTTTACGACCCTCCAATTTTTTCAAAGGAATAGGCAGGGGTTCTGGTGTTTTTACCGCCAAGAATGGAGCTCGTGTTCTTGTCGCGAATCTTTTAGGCACGGTTTTTATGCCGTGCAAGGCGGATGATCCATTTTCAGAAGCAGAAAAGATTTTATCGGCCTGCAGTTTAGGGGAGCAAGCAGATGCTATTATTTTTGACTTCCACGCAGAAGCGACCAGTGAAAAGCAATGTTTTGGACATTTTCTCGATGGACGTGTTAGCGTTATCGTAGGAACTCATACCCATATCCCTACGGCTGATGCACAAATTCTAGAATGTGGCAGTGCTTATTTATCTGATGCTGGCATGTGCGGTGACTATAATTCCTCTCTTGGAATGGATAAGGAAGAACCTCTATACCGCTTTCTTTATAAAAAGAAACGTGACCGCTATGAACCAGCATGTGGCCCAGCCACAGTTTGTGGTTTAGCGGTTGAGCTTTCTGATCGCACGGGTTTAGCAGAAAAAGTCTCAGCAGTGCGTATTGGCCCCCATTTAAAGCCAGAGCTCCCAGATTTCTGGTAATTTTTTACCTTTTTGTTTGAGTCTTTCCAGAGTTTTTATGATTAGAAAGACTCCCCTCCAGATTGCGTTTCAAACAATTTTTATAGATTTTTTTCCGCGATTTTGAATTGAATGATTTTCACAGATTTCTGTTTCCCCTTTAAGAAGAGCTTATACTGCGATCCGTTTAATTGTTGCTCCACATTGAGCCAATTTTTCTTCCAACTGTTCAAACCCTCGATCAAGATGATAAACACGATTGATAACAGTTTCTCCTTTAGCGGCCAACGCAGCAATCACAAGAGAGACAGAAGCACGTAAATCGGTTGCCATGACTTGTGCTCCTTGTAAACTCTGAGTTCCAGAAACAATTGCTGTTTGTCCATCGAGCTTTATCTGAGCGCCCAAACGGATGAGTTCCTGAACGTGCATGAATCGGTTTTCAAAAATGGTTTCGGAAATACGGGTATTTCCCTGAGCGCATGTCATCAAAGCCATAAATTGCGCTTGAAGATCAGTTGGAAATTCAGGATAAGGCCCAGTTTTTATATCAACGGATATTATTTTTGTTTTTCTCTTGTTGCGTTTAACGTGAATTCCTTGAGGTTTTATTTCAATTTCAAGACCTGTTTTTTTAAGAATCTCGATTACTGTAGTGAGATGTTTGTGATTTGCATTTTTGAGCAACACATCTCCTCCGGCCATCGCTACAGCCATTGCATATGTTCCTGCTTCGATCCTATCAGCAATGACAGGTATTCTAGCCCCTTTTAGTTTTTTTACCCCCTCTATTGTTATTTTTGACGTTCCCTCTCCAGTTATTTTAGCTCCCATTGCATTGAGAGCTTGAACAAGATTAACCACCTCAGGTTCACAAGCGGCATTTTCCAATATAGTTATTCCCTCTGCAGTCGTTGCAGCCATTAGCATAACATGTGTTCCGCCGACAGTGACTTTAGGAAAGCAATAATGAGCCCCTTTTAAACCTTTTGGTGCTTTTGCATGAACGTATCCATTTTTGACAGCAACGCATGCACCTAATTGTTTGAGCCCATCCATGATAAAATCGACAGGTCTCGTTCCAATAGCGCACCCTCCAGGGAGTGAAACATAAGCCTCTTTGCATCGTGCAAGCAAAGGTCCAATGACCCAAAAACTTGCACGCATTTTTTTAACGAGTTCGTATGGTGCACATGTCGTTGCAATTTTTTTTGCAGTAAAATGGATTGTTCTTGACCCGAGACACTTATTGTGAGCTTTTTGTCCTTCCACGGCATAGCCAACACCATGATTATTAAGAATACGGATTAAAAGTTCGACATCAGCTAGATGAGGAATATTATCTAAAATAAATGTCTCCTCTGTAAGCAAAGATGCAATCATAAGGGGTAATGCAGCGTTTTTTGCTCCTGAGATAGGAATGGTTCCTTTGAGTTGTTTTCCACCAATGATTTGAATAGAATCCATAATCTTTATATTTTCTCCCTTTGGGCTTCCCCTTCCAAAGATTTTGTTACAACCCTTGAGAAGTATTTTTTCAGCGAATCATTGAGAAATTTTATTGCATATATTGTATAAAGATTTGTTTTATATTTTTTTGTATAAAGATTTGTTTTTATACTTCTTGTTTGAGTCTTTTTCGGCTTTGCTCTTTTCGACGCTTTAGATTTTCACGCAATTGTTTAGCCAGCCTCTCCTGCCTCCGTTTTTCTTTTTCCTCTTGACGATTCATTTTTTCTTCTTTTTTACTTTGAGTAATTTGTGTCATCACGCAACCTTCAAGCAGTATTGAGCTTCTTTAAGCAATCATTGCTATTACGTAAGGAATTCATGACACAATAAGGTGTTTCTTGCAAGAATGCTCAAATGCTCTCTTGCCTATTTTATAACAATATGGCACAAGGCAGCTCAAGGAAGAATGAGAAATGCTGCGGTAGCTCAGTGGCAGAGCACTCCCTTGGTAAGGGAGAGGTCGAGAGTTCAATCCTCTCTCGCAGCACCATTATAATTTTTTTTCAGACCTGTTATAAAGCCCTTATGCTTTATCCATATAGGTTTATCTCGCATCATTCATAAATTTTCTTTTTGATTCTCGATTCATGATTGGAGCATTTTGGATCATCCTATTTTTATCATCCTATTTTAAGACCTTTTTCTGCCGGTACAGCTTAAACGTGGACGAATGATAGTTCTGTCCTCAACAGATGTTTCTATTATTTTGCATAGCTGTCTGTCAGAATTTTTAATATGATGCACCATATTTTCTAAAGCTTCATTGAAGTGGTTAATTTCACTTTCGAGCTTACGAATGTATGCTTCATCCCGATAGGCTCGTTTAATCAAAGGCGGCATATCAGGCCAATAAAGCATCAAATCCACCCATTCGCGTTGAGCAATCCATAATCCTCCCTGACATTGGGCTTTATGCTCTTCTGGAAAACCTGTTTGATAATAATGAGGGATCAACACTTCAGGTTTTTTTGTTTTAATTTCCAACAAACCATTTTCTCCAATGACAGCATCAGGAGAAAATCCTTTCATGCGATCATCGGCTAAAATAAACCCAATGACTTCAGGTTTTGAATGTGTAAGTGTTGCATAAAGCTGGCGCGCATTTGGCTCTAATTCTATGCCACGTCGCATAGAAAGAGTTGTTCCTTCTTCAACGTTTTTTTTTGTAATTCTTTCCCCCGCGAGTTTCATCATAATGGAATGATATTTTTGAGTTTTTTGCCCCTGTTTTTTTCGTCCCATAACCATTTCAAACAGAGAAGCAGTGATTAATCCATTGCGCGCCTTTATCCATTCATCTGTTCCCTGAATACAATTAATAGTAATTGGCATAGTATTCCCCTATTTTGATCTGAGGTTTCAATCATGAAATGCTTTTCCCCTGAAATGCTGTGCACTTTTTTTCTTTTCACTTTTTTTGATATTTTTTCAGTTTATCAAAATCGTCTTTTTCATAATTTCAAAGCATTTTCATTTTTTCTTTTTACGATGATCGTTTTCGTATCGCGGCAGAGTTAATAACACTCGTTTTTTTCTTATTTTTTTGATGTTTTTTTAATCTTCGCGAAATTGAAATTATTTTCCCTGAGAAAAATTTTGTTTTGATTTTGAGCTTTGAATAGTTTTTCTTGATTTTTCACAAGCGCCTTAATTTTGGTTTGTTAAAACTTTTTTCATGAAGAACAAAGCGCTTTTCTCAAAGCATTTTTTGCGTATTTGAACTTATATTCACTTTCTAAAAATAGAGAATGACTCTGAACATTGCTCTTCATTGCACAACAGAAAAATCATCTCGCAAATAGTCTTTCTCTAACCTTTTTGCAACACATATAGCAGCTTGTTCTGATATAAAGAGGATTGCATTGTATTTTTGTGGTTCCAATTTAATGATATTTTTGTTTCTCCCAGCATAATAGAGCGGAACTCCATAAGAAAGAGTTTTGAGATAACTGGGCATGGCTTTTATTCCCAATAATCAGTTAATACATCACACGGACGCAAACGATGTTGCTTTTCGTAAGACCCATAAAGATTGTCTTCATACGCGCATATATTTTTTTCATCTAAGCAAACATGATAAGCATCACTATTGAGAATAAATGGCTGAAGCTGCACATTTTCTTCATCAATCTCATAGACTTTAATATATTCCTCAGCGATTTGTTCAGTGACATCATCGGCATGAAGTGTTGTTAAGTCGAGTCGTAAAATTCTTTGAATAGTTTCATATTCTTCAATAATTTCAATGACTTCTTCAATTTGATCGATCGGTCCCACATACGCATGATTATTCTCATCTTCACATAAAATCATGATAATTTCATCACATTTCACAAATGGAATATTTTTCATGATATCTCCCCCCTTATGTAGTTAATAAAGCATAGCTTTATCTTGACATGAATAAATATAACATTAGTCTTATATCCTCTATGGCAGATATGTCAATTATTTTATCCTTAATAAAAGATATATTTTTAACCTTTATGACATTCAAATGGCATGCAAGAATGAAAAACTTAGCCTTACTTTATTCACTTTAATGTCTTTGTATTGTTCTCTATTTGTTCTAGAAAACTAATCGCAAATTCAACAGGGGAGTTAAAATGAGTGATTTAGAATTGATACAATATTGGTCTACTCTTGATCAAAAGAGACAAAAAAAGACTATTCTGATGCTTCGTCGATTGATCGCCTCAAAAGAATCAAAATCGCCCGCCTCTCCTCAGAAGAAAGTTTTGAGATAAGGCGTACAAACTCTTGATCTTCAAGAGTTACGCTATCTCCATATAAAATATAATTCATACTCACATTCATTTCATGACAAATACGAGCCAATGATTCAATTGTTGGCTCCTTTCCTTCAGAAAGAATGGAATGGAGATACCCCGCCCCTTTTCCTGCGGCAAGAGAAATCGACCTTTTGGACCTGCTACTTTTTTCAAATGCTTTCTTTAATCTTTGACGCCAACCACTGATATTCATAATCTCACCATATAGCGCATCTTCAAAAAAAGACACGTCCTTTTTTAAAAATAGACTTGCATTATCCTCTAAAAAAGATAAAATTAAGAAAATAAACTGCTTCCTTCCAAAGAATAAAGTTTATTCTCGGATCACAGAAGCGATTTGCTACCTCAAAAGGATGTAAAAAGGCACCTATGAAAACCTCTATACGTCTAAAACATTGTATCATTAGTTTCTTTTCTATCTATGCAATACCTGTAAGGTTACACATACCAAAACCTACTAATCACCTATGATACTTTATAAAAACACCTTAGTATCCGTCATCCAACAGAACACATTGCAATAAAACTGAAACACTCCACAGAAGCATAAAAACTTTAACTCAATGTTAATGAATGCACAAAATCATCATTTTCGGCTTTACAATAAATGGTAATGTATAAATAAAGAAGAAAGCGGATTGAAGCATGAAACACACCAATCAACAAGAAACTCCTGACTATGAATCATCTACGCTTCCTTATGTTTGTTGGTATCAGAATGATTTCTTAGGAGGCGTGCGCGGAATGCGCGCGCATGAAATTGGAATTTATACCATTTTACTCAATGAAATGTATGCGCGCGGTCGCCCTTTAGAGTTATCGGTAGAACGACTGGCACGTCTTTGTGGCTGTGATAAGCGAACTTTTTCAAATGTTTTAAAAATGCTTATCGATGAAGGAAAGGTTTTACGTTTAGCCAATGGCTTATGGAATAAGCGCTGCGAAAATGTATTTTATGAGAGGGAAAAATTGCTTGAGCAAAAATCATTTGCAGGCCGTCGCTCAGCAAAAAAACGTAAAGAAATCAATGAAAAAGTTCAACATCTGCTCAACGAGAGTATAAGAAATGATGAACGTAACTCAGAAGCTCAAAAGCAAGAAGAAAAGGAAACACCTTACGGTGTTTACGAAAAAAAAATTTCTGAATTAAAAGAAGAAAAAATTCATGAAGAAAAATCTTTGAAGATTTCTCCTCCTCTCCCGCCGAACGACCAAAATGCAAACGAAATCTGTTCGGACACCTTTGTGCAAGCAGAAAGCCTCACGAGCAAGGGATCAAAAGCGAAAGAACGTACAACTGTAATGAAAGGAGAACGTCTTCCTGATGATTGGCAAGCAGACATCCACGCAGCAATTTTAGAGGGGTTAAGCGAAAATCAAGCACGTTGGCAAGAAAAGAAGTTTCGCGATTATTGGCGAGCAAAAAGCGGGAAAGAAGCACTCAAAGCCGATTGGCAAGCGACATGGCGCAATTGGGTCCGCCGTGAAATTGAGCGATTAAAAGATCATCAGGAAAGACAGGTATTTTTTCCCTCTCATTCCTCATTATCCCAAAACTGTAACAACGATGATTCTCTTTACCGTAATCTTATCAATTATTGCAAGACTTAACCTAATATGAGTACAATTTTTGAAATTAAAGAAAAGCTTTCATCTCAAGCCAAAGAAGTTGCTGAAATGCTCCTTCCACAGGGCTTCAAACGTGGCAATAATTGGATTGTCGGGAACGTAAAAGGAGATGCCGGTCAAAGTTTATCAGTGTGCTTGAGCGGTGATAAAGCAGGCCTTTGGCATGATTTTGCAGAAGGGATCGGTGGTGACCTTTTAGACCTTTGGTGCTGTGTGAAAGGAATCAGCCTTTCTCAATCCTTAGATGAAACACGTTCTTACCTTAATCTTTCGCGTCCCAAACCATTTATGGCTCCTCATCGCTCCTATCGTCGTCCATCGCTTCCCACAGGGGGGACACCACAAAACTTATTAAAATCTTACCTTTATAAGGAGCGCCACATTCCTCTTGAGATTTTAAAGCGTTACCGTATAGGAGAACATGGTCAAAAGATTATTTTTCCTTTTTACAAACCGGACGGCACCCTTGCTTTAGTCAAAGAACGGTTAGCACAAGCGGGCGCAAAATCAAAACCAACAACCTCACAATGTGAGCCGATTTTATTTGGTTGGCAAGCTCTTTTCCCAGAGAAAAACAGGATAAAAGAACAAAGGATGGCTCAACAGGATCAGGAATTAAAAGAACAAAGGATTGCTCAAGAGGATCAGGAATTAAAAAAACAAAGGATTGTTCAAGAGGATCAGGCTTTTCCCACAACTGACCATATTTCTTCCCTGACAAAGCGTTCAATTGTCATCACTGAAGGAGAAATTGATGCCCTTTCTTTAGCTGCCTACGGGTATCGAGCAGTTTCAGTGCCGTTTGGGGGAGGCATTGGTGGTAAACAAAATTGGATTGAAAATGAGTTTGATCATTTAGAATCTTTTGAGAAAATTTTTTTAGCAACTGACATGGACAAGCCAGGTGAAGAAGCCGCACACGAAATTGCGAATCGGCTTGGCCGCCACCGCTGCTATCGTGTCCGCTTACCCCGTAAAGATGCGAACGAATGCTTAACAGCTGGCATTAGTGCTAAAACGATAGCATCAGCCTTTACGTCAGCACAAAGTTTTGCACCAGAAGGGTTAAGACGTGCCTCAGAATATAAAGATCAAGTGATAGAACTGTTTTGGCCAACAGATAAAGAATCTATTGGTTACACGGTTCCCTATCCTAAACTACAGGATAAACTTTATTTTCGTCCGGCAGAATTAACACTGTGGAGCGGCTCTAGTGGTGCAGGAAAGAGCCAGCTATTATCGGACTGCATTCCCCATTGGATTTCGCAAAATAGCCGTCTTTGTTTAGCGTCACTAGAAATGAAAGGAGAGCAATCCCTACGCCGCTTAACGAAACAAACGGGAGGCTTCAATCAACCGACCAAAGAGATGATTGAAAAAATCCTACATTTTTTAGATGATGGCCTTATTCTCTATGAACATGTTGGAAAGTCAAACATCGATACCTTGCTCGATGTGTTTGACTATTGCCGTGCACGTTATGGCTGCGATCAGTTTATCATTGACAGTCTCATGCGATTAGGCATAGCCTCCGATGACTATTCTGGACAAGAGCAAGCGATTTATAAAATGGTTGAATGGGCCATCTTAAACGCTGTCCACATTCACCTTGTCGCCCATACCCGCAAAAGTAGTTTAGATAAGGATATCCCAGGAACGGAAGATATTAAAGGCGCTTCAGAAATTGGTGCTAATGCCTTTAACATCATCACCATCTGGCGTAATAGGCCATTAGAAGACAAAATTTGTGCAGTATCTCTCACAAAAGAAAAAGAAGATTTAGCAAAACGCCCTGGGGTCATTATGAATATTGCAAAACAACGTTCAGGTGACTTTGAAGGGAAAGTCGGGCTTTGGTTTAATCAACAAAACTACCGTTACCGTTGTTCCTATGAATATTCCCCACATTCACGTTGTTACCTTCAACCTATAGACAAAAGAACCAGAGAAGAAGCATCAACCACGTCTTATGCACTGACATAAAAATAGCTTCTGCAAGAACAGCTTCCGCACAAGTTTTTTTGCTTTAGATATCCCGCTGTTTTTCCTTAAAAGGCAAAACCAATCAAAGACTAAAAAGCGAGGTAAAAACGACCTTTTTACCCCTTATAAAACTGATTTTTCTAAGAGGCAACACACCAATACCCATTTTCTTAAAACTATCATTTTGAAAGAGATAATATGAAATATAAAGACAAAAAAGAAAATCAAAATAAAAAAAATAGAATCACATCCACAACTTCTGTCTCTCAGCCCCAAAGAAGGGAACACCGAACCGGACACTTAAAAACACAAGAAGTTCCCATTCAAACGAACAATCCTTATTTTCAACCAGCCCATCAAGAAAGTCAGAGTAACCCGCGTACTATCACTGCAATTGTTAATGCTCAAAGCCGTCCTATTGCACTTTTATATGCAAAAGGCCATATCAGCGAAGCACAATATAAAGCAGCAGAATGTTTTTATATTTATTGGCGTCAAAGCCAAGCTGACCTTCACATGAGCCCTGATTACACACGTCAAAAAGTTGACGCCCGCCCAAGCTATATACACCCCATTGAACGTCAAATAGAGGCAGCCAATCATTTAAAAGAAATTAAAATTCCTCTTGGTGTTCTTGGTTATCATCTCGTTGAGCAAGTTATTGGTTATGGTCATACAATAAAAGATTTAAGCCCTTCGAAACGCAAACAAAACTCTCTAGCTGATCATTTGAGAGATTGTTTAGATTTGCTCGCATCTCACTGGGGATATGCAAACCGTAAATTATTTTAAGCAATGTTTTATTCTAGCTTTATCATAGGAACCAATGAGAGTATCATTCCGGGTAAAAAAAGTTATAAACTAACAAAAAATGGAACAACATAAAATATTCTAAACCATTATTAATAAATAACATCTCGCCCCATAATTGGCTATGCAATCAATAGTAGGAAATACTTATAAATAACAACAAACCTAAAGTATAGTAACATTTTAAGTCAGTTGTTTAAGTGTTATTTTATGAAAATCATCAAAGACCAGAATCACTGAAATCATCCTCCTAGGGCATTTTCAAATAGCTTAATCTTGTAAAGAATGTATAATTTAAAAAACTCTTCCTTCTTTATTTTTTATAATATCTATCCCCTCACTAAACGGAATCACTCAACGATATTACTAAACAGCATCGCCAAACGACATCGTTAAACGACATCACTAAGCGACATCGTTAAACGGAATCACTCAACGATATCACTAAACAATATCGCCAAACGGCGTCATTAAACGACATCACTAAGCGACATCGTTAAACGGAATCACTCAACGATATCACTAAACAATATCGCCAAACGGCGTCATTAAACGACATCACTAAACGGTATCGTTCTCATTATTTTTGCAATCTACAAAAAACTTTACTTTTCTCACACCAGTCTTATTTTGAAACCAGTAAAGCTCTTTTAAAAATATTTTTACGATCAGCATTTAGCTTGATTATAACTCTCAAAAATCGATCAATAAAATATATTTTGATACTAATTTTATTCAATAAAAATTCTTATAAAACAATAAAAAGGATTAACATTATTTCTTTCTATATATCATTTATAGAATAACATTATTCAATAAACGTATTTTATGTATAAACGCATCGCTTACCAAATTAATTCCAACGATATATAATCAAAAAAAAAGAACAAACAATATTCGTCGACAAATTATCCAATTTCTTAACGCGAAAACTGTCTTTGTTCCCATATCACATTGTATAAATCCTATAATATTTACTTTTTTTAAATAACCCAAAACAAATAGTCTATTAGATAAGTAATATATAAAAAACCTATATAACTTCTTATGTATTTCAATTTTTTTATAGCTTTTACCTAATTATAATAAACACTATTTCATACACTATCAGTATTGAATACATAAAAAATCTTATGACACGCTACATATCAAATATTTAAATTATATACCTTAGTATGCGTTGATATATAGATTATAAAAACTCTGTTTTTCTTATAAAAAGTAAGAAGTTTTTATCATTTTATTTAGACCTATAATATATAGTTCCGAATCTTTTTGATTACTGTTGCATTTTTACTATAGTTATTTTAACTGATTTTATATACAATCCATTTTGATATTTATTAATGATAATAAATACAGGAGAAAAAAATATGAAGATTAGATATTTTTTTATAGCAGGTGCAGTTGGTATTAGTTTATCTTTGGCACTTCAAACCTCAAACTATGCAATTGGTCAAGAACATACGCCATCTATTACACATTCTACTTCTCATAAAAGTAATTTTGTTAATCAAGGTAAGAACCTTACTATAAAAAACAAAAATTTACACTTAATTGAAAAAGAAAGTAGTAACTTTAATAAAGAAAATATTCATTTTGTTAGTTCATCATCAGAACAAGAATATAGTTTAGGCGATTTAATTACAAAGGGGAAAAATCTAATATATGCAATATTTGATTTTTTTCGTTGCCTTATCGTAAATGTATACACAATATTGTAAATAAAGCTTAATCATTGTTGTAAATAAAGCTTAATTATTAAAAAACATTTAAAAGGCTCCCAATAGTGCTGAGCCTTTTAATCAAATACTCTTGACTATACTACCTATTCAAATAATTTTTACTGTATTATTTATTTTAAAGGTTTTAAAATGAATTTTCCATTTAATAAAATAAATGTATTTTCTTTGACATCTATTCTATTTAAATTTTATCTTTATTCAGCAATTGCATTTTTATTATCTTTATTAAGAGTATAACTTTTCATAATAAATAATTCTTACTAAAAGGTTAAAAAATGGTCTTTTCCTTCAATAAAAAATCTATCTATCACGATACTTTTATTTTATTGTCTTTTTATTTATCGCTTATATTTTCTTTATATATATTAAATGCCTTTTTAAAATAATGATTGGAGTTTTTTCAAAGATTAGGAAGTAATTTTTTTAGAAATAATATACAAAACAATTTTTAAGTTGATGTCTTGTCTTTATTGTTCACCTGATTAATTTCTCCATTTTCTATTTAAAATACTTCCTTATTACTTATTTTTCTTATATTAAACATTTTGATATATTTACATTAAAAAATTTTTGTTTTGTAGAATTAAGGCTGTCTTATATTTTAATAAAAACAAAATTTGATACTGTAAAAAGAATATTTCAAAAAGCTATTTTGAATAAGAAAATAAAAGCCCAATCAGTATATTCCGCCGCATTTACAGCGGCTCTTCCCTTTTCAAGGAGCAGCTTCATACTGTTAAATGTTGGTGGATTTTATTTTGTAGAATTAGGTGGTGCGGGTGGTCGGACTCGAACCGACACTCCTTTCGGAACCAGATTTTGAGTCTGGCGCGTCTACCAGTTCCACCACACCCGCACACTTGTTATAAAGAACGGACTTGTTCATTACCCTTTTGCACTATATGAAGAAGTATAGATTCGTCAACACCAGACTTCTTTTTTTTACTTTAGCATTATTATTTTCTTCATCATTTATAAACAAAGATTTTAATATTTTGCCTATTCTATTTAAAAGTTCATGAAAATACCTGCACTATTGAATAACTTAAAGCTCTGGATAATTTCGTTAGCAAACAGACGCACGGCACCACATTGGCTTGGTTTTATCGCTTTTATTGAAAGCTCTGTTTTTCCATTTCCTGCAGATATTCTATATATTCCTATGCTTCTTGTCCGTCCTAACCGAGCTTACCGATACGCTTTTATTGCGACGATATGTTCTATATTAGGAGGAATTGTTGGCTGGGGTATAGGGCATTTTGCCTACGACACTATCGCTAAACCTATCTTAGAATTTTATGGGAAATATCAAGCCTTCGAGGCATTAAAAAATGATACGACACTCAACTTTCTAGTCTTTTTATTAGCTTTTTCAGGTTTTCTTCATTTTCCTCCAATAAAAATTACCACGATTTTATCAGGCGTAATGGGTATTCACTTAGGACTTTTTATTATAACGTGTATTTTAGCAAGAGGGGCTCGTTTTTATCTGCTTGCTTGGCTGGTTGAACGCTTTGGGCATAAAATTCTACATTTTATTTCTTATCATTTCAAATGGATTGTCCTCATTGGTTTTATCGCGCTTTTATTAATTTATGGAATTCTTACAGCTTTCTTAAACTGGCATTATTTACTATGAGAAGGAGCATGCTTAATGAATTATACTACATCTATTCAGCATTTGTTATATAAACACCTTCACCTGAAAGCAAATAGTAAAGAGCAAGGTTTATGGGCTTTTTTTCTTATTTTTTGCCTCTCCACTACCATAGGTTTAGCCCTTTTTTTTGAGCATATTGGAGGCTATCTTCCCTGTCACTTATGTTTAATTGAGCGTTTTCCTTATTATAGCTCGATACCATTTTTGATTTTAGCCATTTTAGGGGCATGGTTTTTCCGCATCTCTTTTGGTGTACAGCTTTTATTTTTTTGTGTTTTTATATTAATGGCAACCAGCCTCGTCTTAGGAGCCTATCATGCAGGCATCGAATATGGATTTTGGCCTGCCCCTTCGAGCTGCACTTCAAACACAGTAATGCTGATAACCGATATCAACCAGCTCTTAAATAGATTAAGCCATATCCACCCTTCATCTTGTTCCAACGCACCATATCGCTTTCTCTGGCTTTCCTTTGCTGGTTGGAATATGGTTTCCAGTTTCTTTTACATGCTTATCAGCTTTTACATTGCGTCAAAAGGTATCCTTGCGAACCACAAAAATGATAACAGCACACCACAATAAAGCTCTCTGCTATCACAATTCTTCTTAAATGCATATCACGGCCCATGGATACGCGTATGAAATGGGTCGTAAGCTAAAATTTTATATGATGATGCCGCCCTTAAAACGACCTATTTTTTTCTTTTTAAAAAGAAATGGTCTGACAAAAAGATATGATAAAACTTCCCTTCACCATCTTTTTATCATGTAGTGTGCCTATATATTCTAAAAGGGTGGATATTTTGATTATGCGATAAAATAGTTTCTTTTTATCATTAGGATCACAAGCTTCTCCGCATCTATTCTAAAAGCTAACATTTTAAAGCAAAGAGCTTACTCATCTTACAGCTGTTTAAAGGATCTTATAGCTGTTTATAAGAATTAACAACCTTTATATCATTAATTACAAATCGATATAAAGCGCATTATAAATCGTCTATCCTCTCATCAAAATATGATAATCGAAACAGGCCTAAGACATTATGAACACCCTCCTCTACGGAACAATTTTCTTGTCCACTTTGCAAGGTTCATTTCACGCTAAACAATAAATTGTCTGTATTCTTTTATTCCTCCCTGTCTCTCTTTTTTCTCTTCACAAAAGTATTAAAAACATCTTCTCGTTTTATTTTTACTCCTTTTTTAAAAGTCAAGTTCCCTCAATTGACTGGACAAGAAGCATCTCATACCCTATTGATTTATATTAATAATATCATTCATCTACATTTTGTAATACACATTTTTCAAGCATTTCAGAAGCGCCTATAGTAATTTTCTATTTTCTTTGAAAAATTCACCTATGATCCTTTCCTTAAGATTGTTTTTTTGATTTTCCTCCTCTTTTTTAAACTTTATAATTTACACCTCTAAATTGATTATAATATTCTTTTTTTCTTGTCTGCCTCACCCTCTTTCCTTTTCTTCTTCTTATTTTTACATTTTTTAAAATTCCAAATTGACTTTTTGAGATTGACTTTCTCTTTTTTCTTTCTATAATTTAGAATTATTCTAAGTTTTGAGAGAGAAACAAATGTTAAAATCCTTATTTTCATTTGTACAACGCCGAGCTATCTCCTTTGGTTCAATCCAAAGGGTTATGATTCGTGCGCTTAAATCAAAAGAGCGACGAGCAGCTCTGTATTTCAGATATGCTCAAGCTCTAAAACCTTATTCTATCAAACAAGCAGAAATTTTTACCGCCCTGGGTGCACAAGAACTTCAAAATTACCATCAACTTTCTCGCTTTTCTCGCGGTGGCTGTGCCAAAACTATCAATTCCATTTATGACCGCCACCCTTCTCACTTGAGAAGAAGACTCTTCCCCACAAACTCCAAAACAGCCAAAGCGACCAATAAAGATATAAAAAATATATCGCAAACGGATAAGCAAACAATTTTAACCTGGATTCAGCCTGGTCTTGCAGGCTTAATGGATGGCTCAGTTTCTACGCTTGCACCGATTTTTGCGGCAGCCTTTGCAACAGGAGACACATATAAAACCTTTTTAATAGGTCTCTCAGCCTCTGTTGGAGCAGGTCTTTCTATGGGCTTCACAGAAGCGATACATGATGATGGCAAATTATCTGGGCGTGGTTCTCCGATCAAAAGAGGTATTGCCTGCGGCATTATGACAACTCTAGGAGGGCTTGGGCACACTCTTCCTTATTTGATTAGCTCTTTTTACGTTGCAACGACTCTTGCATTTATCACAGTATTCCTTGAATTAGGAGCGATTGTTTGGATTCAGAATAAATTTATGTCGACCCCCTTTTGGCGTGCATCGTTACAAGTCATTATTGGTGGTGCCTTGGTTTTTGCCACAGGTATTTTTATTGGGAGTATATGAAACAAGAAACGAAGACCCTCTCCAGCAATATCCTCTGGAAATAGATTTATCTTCATCGCTTTTTGGGTGCCATTCTTATTTATCGTACTTTTATTTTCCACGGATATTTTTACTAGCAAAATATAAAAAATAGACACTCCAGAAAACAATACTTTAGCCTATATTATTTTTAAATTTTATCAAGATATTGTTTTTCAATAAGATTTCTACTAACGTTACGTTTGTTTTTATTTTAGGAGATATTTTTCATGTGCTCTGCCCAAACCAACAGCCAACTCAACAGCCAAGAAGATTCCTCTTCTATCTCTTCAAAACAAACAACCTTATTCATTGAACGTCTTGAGCACGGCAAAGGTTTAGAGCTCCCTAGTTATGCCACAGCAGGTTCTTCTTGTCTTGATTTACGAGCAGCATTGAACAAAGAAGAAACGATAATCCTTTCTCCAGGTCAGCGCACTCTTATTCCGACAGGTTTTGTCTTTCACCTTCTTCCTGGTTATGAGGCACAGATACGGCCCCGCTCAGGTTTAGCCTTTAAATATGGCATCACCTGCTTAAACACACCAGGAACAATTGATAGCGATTACCGTGGTGAAGTTAAAGTTCTTCTCATCAATTTGGGGCAAGAAGACTTCTTGATAGAACGTGGAATGCGCATTGCACAAACGATAATCGTGCCTGTTATACAAGTTAATATTTGCACAATTGAACCTGAGGAAAATCACAACGATCACCCCTCAAATAACATCAAGGGTCGTGGTACAGGCGGCTTTGGTTCAACAGGAATAAATTAAGTGGTTCTGTTCAACAAGAATAGTGGTCGCCGTTATATAAGTTAACATTTGCACAATTGAACCTGAGGAGAATCACAACGACCCCCATCAAATAACATCAAAGGTCGTTGTACAGGCGGTTTTTATTCAACAGGAATCAATGAAACAGAGACAAGTTAAAAATTGTTTTCATGACAAACCATAGAAAACAGCCTATCTTCTATTTCTGTTTTTCGTTCTAAAATATCGCACCTTTTTCTATATTATTCGCCCCCGCCGATGCATGACTTAAGCTCTATTCCTCTATCTCGTTTTCTGCATTTTCTTCATTTGTAGTATGTCTTGCAATATTCTCTATTCGCTCTCCGGTTGCACTTTTTAGAGTAACTTTGGAAGATTTTAGCAATCCCGTGAGTCCAACTTTAGTATATCCAGCACTTCGCACTTTATTGAGCAAATCCACCACAGCTCCATAATCTATTTCGCTATCGGCTTTAATCAAAATCTTTATATCTAAATTTTTACTTGTCTCTTTAAGCAATGATTTTTCAAGCTCATCTATGCTCACCAGATTATCCCCCACATAAAGGGAGCTGTCTTTTTGCAAAGTTATATAAACAGGTTCATCAGGCTGCACCACTGCAGCAGACTGGCTTATAGAAGGGAGTTGCACAGGAATAACGGCTGTTGCTAAAGGCGCGGCCACCATAAAAACAATAAGTAAGACCAACACAACATCAATGAAAGGCGTCACATTGATCTCATTGTGCAAACCATCATCATCTGTACTCCACTCATTATTAAAATTTGCTTTCATTTTTTATAACTCTTCTGCTGCCTGTGTCTATCAAGTTCACGGCTCAAAAGTCTTTCTATGGCAGCAGCGATATCACCCAAATCATTGCGATACGTACTAAGAGCGCGCATAAGACCATTATACATAACAACGGCAGGGATAGCCACAAAAAGTCCAATAGCTGTTGCCAACAAAGCCTCAGCGATTCCAGGTGCAACAACATCAAGCCTTGTTGTCTGAGATTCGGCAATTCCAATAAAAGAATTCATAATCCCCCAAACAGTCGCAAAGAGACCAACAAAAGGGGCAATAGCACCAATGGTTGCCAAAATAGCAACCCCACAGGCAATACGCCGAGTAGCAGATAATAAGCAACGAGACAAAAGCGAATGTACACGCTCTTTCACACCTTCATCAAGATTATGTACACCTTTTTCATATTGATCGATCTTTTCCTGAAGATTAGTCTCTGTATGGGAAAGAGCTGTTTCACCCAGCTTTTCACTTAAATCTTCACTTCCCACAAAATTGACTTTTTGTGTGGAAAGATAAACTTCTCTCAGCACCTCTTTTAGAAATCCAGCACCAGGTCCTTTACTTTCTTTCAGGCCAGCATCCAACCGTACAAGAGTGTGAGCATTCAAAACTAATTTGAGCTCAGAACGCGCTCTTCTTTTTGCCAAAGAAACTTCTACAATCTTGACAAAAGCAATCGTCCAAGACAACACCGAAGCTAACAATAAAGTAATAATAACAGCCTTCACGACCCAATCAGCTGCCATAAACATAGAAAAAGGGGAAAGATCGTGTGCAGAAAACGTCGTAGACACGTTATTTGAGGGTATTGTGTCAGATTCCATTTTTATACCATTCAATTGACATTCTAATTTGTTGCAGTCGTACGATACCCCTCCCTCGCAGCACCATCTCTGACAACATCGTTTCCTCTAATGTCACTCTGTGTCCAATTTAAGGAATGAAATTTTATAAATCAAATGGAGTTTTATTTTTGTTTCACTCCTTTTTAAAAACTCTTTGAGAAATAAATTTCTAAGAATTTTTTGATTTTTTCTACTGTAATCAATCAAGCCCTCACTCACTGATAACAATCAATTCACCACCACTTCATTCCCCTGACACATCCCGGCTTAAAACACCCTAATCTGACAATAAAATGGAGGTTATTAAAAATATTCTCCTGTTGAATAAAGAAACGGAACTAAGACAGCCATTCAACGTTACAAGACTGTAAAAGTTTTTACTTCAATTCACAAAGAATTTCATAGGGAGATGTCCTACCATGGCAAATAGTAAAACAGTAGAGAATGGCAAAAAGTCAGAATCAGAAGAAGAAAAAGGTCTACAAACACAATTAGAAAAATTACAAAATGAAATTTCGTCAATCACTTCATCCTTAGCAGATCTTGGGGCAGATAAATTGGGTACTGCGAAAGATGAAACTAAAAAATTATATCACTCAATGAAAGAAAATGGTGAAGAAATGGTATCTCAAACGAAAGAAAACATAAACAACTTTGGAGAAGCCTTAGATAGATGTGTCCGCAAAAACCCTAGTAAAAGTGTTCTTTTTGCAGCAGGTTTTGGCTTTATTCTCGCTCAGTTATTGCGTCATTAATAAATGAATATGTTTATCGCTCCTCTTTTAACTCATTTTATTGGTGAAGAATTCAAAAGCACCATCAAGCAAGTGCGCTTTCAAGCATTTAGCTTTTTGCTGATTGGAATTTCACTTTTGATATCCTTGATATTTTTGTGTGTCATGGGCTTTATCGCATTATGTTTGGTCATGCATCCTCTTGCAGCAGCCAGCACAATGTTTTTTATTTGGCTTTTTCTTGCCATATTCGGTGTCTTTGTTAGCCGCATTTTCACAATTTATCAGCGTAACTATAAGAAAAAAAAGCTAGAGGAACAACGGCATAAACTTGTAACGGATGTAACCCTTTCTGGGATTGGGCTTTTGATGAAACAACAACATTGTCTCAAATTGAGCGCTCCAATTCTTGGACTTGCAACCTATTTTTTATGGAAAAAAGAAAAGAAATAGCGCTCCTCTTAACATGAAGCATTTTTATCCTTCTACTTTTTCCCCCTAATGTCCTCTCTCCATTTTGAGAGAGGACATTTTTTTAACGCTCTCTCTTATGGATCGAACAACTTCCATGCATTTATTGCACCACAGACAGCAAATTAAACCTAGAAACCACTAGCTCAATTTAATGCAGAATCTACTCCACAGCTATCCCCTATACACAATAAAGCCAAGAACAAAAATATGGTTGCAGAGATTATTATCCGATGATCGTTTTCGTTATTGTACATCTATTGAATAAACTATTTTCTCAATGAGGAGAGCATAGTTTTCATATCTGTATATAAAAAATGTACCACACTTCATTAACTAAAATCTTCATCATACTTCAATGAGCATCACCAAGCTCAAGCCGCATCATGATGTGCAATAACATCAATCATTTCTGTTACAACAGTATCAAGAACTTTTGGATCATCCCCTTCCGCCATAATGCGAATGACCGGCTCAGTTCCAGAAGGACGAATCACCAATCGTGCTTTTTTTCCCAAACATTGAGTTGCCTGATTGATTTCCATTTTGACTTCATTCTTTTTCAATACATTTTTATTTTTAATTGAAACATTTTTTAAAATTTGAGGGACAGGCTCAAACCGTTTACACAAATCACTCATAGAGCATTGTCTTTCTCGCATACAAGATAAAACCTGCAAGGCAGCGACCAATCCATCACCGGTTGTCCCAAAATCACTCAAAATAATATGTCCAGAAACTTCACCCCCGACATTGTATCCCCCTTTACGCATCGCGTCCACAACATAGCGATCTCCAACATTTGTTCGAACAAGTTCCAACCCTTTACCAGATAAAAAGCGCTCAAGCCCAAGATTTGACATAATTGTTGCCACAACGCCCTTGCGTTTTAAACGTCCTGTTTTGTGCCATTGTTCAGCAATGACAGCAATCACCTGATCCCCATCAATAGTTTGGGACTTTTCATCAACAAGCAAAACACGATCCCCGTCTCCATCCAGAGCAATCCCTACATCTGCACGCACTTCATGAACTTTTTGTTTTAAAGAGGTCAGATCGGTTGAGCCACATTTTTTATTAATATTCAACCCATTCGGCTCATTATTGATAGCAAACACTTCGGCCCCTAATTCCCACAAAGCACGCGGCGCCGCTTTATAAGCAGCACCATTTGCGCAATCAACAACAATCCGCACAGAATCTAACCCAAAATCGCGTGGCAAAGTCCGTTTAGCATATTCAATATAACGATAAATATCTCCTTCAACCCGTTTTGCGCATCCAATCTCTGTAGAACTAGCTAAATATTTTGAAAGATCGGTATCAATTAATTGTTCAATTTGTATTTCTACATCATCTGAAAATTTAAAACCATCTGGGCCAAAAAGTTTAATTCCATTATCATAAAATGGATTATGAGAAGCAGAAATCATCACTCCAATATCAGCGCGCAATGAACGGCAAAGCATAGCAACAGCAGGTGTCGGCATA
This sequence comes from Bartonella eidoli, assembly GCF_036576145.1. Lineage (NCBI taxonomy): Bacteria > Pseudomonadati > Pseudomonadota > Alphaproteobacteria > Hyphomicrobiales > Bartonellaceae > Bartonella > Bartonella eidoli. Next base: position 153,963 of record NZ_JBAFWX010000003.1, read on the forward strand.
GGACCTAATAAAAAGACCTCCATCCCAGCAGCAGTAAATCCTGACACCAAAGCATTTTCTAACATATAACCAGATAAACGTGTATCCTTACCAATCACTACACGACGTGACTGACGTTTTGATCTAAAAAAAACCCCCACAGCCATCCCAACTTTCATGGCAAAATCTGGCGTCATGGGAAAGAAATTGGCTTTGCCTCGAATTCCGTCTGTGCCAAAATATTTTTGTGGCATTTTTATTTCCTTTATATACACATCTTCTTCAAGGGCTCCAACAGAATTAAAGCAATACCCTCGCTCAATTGATAGAAACAATTATATTTTTTCACGCCTTTAAGCCAGCATTAAAAAATATTGTATATACCACTCTAAAAGAACTCTTTGCTTCTATCGCGATCACAAACGCCCCACCAAACACGTTCTCTGTATTATACAGCACTAAATATTCTGTATATTTATAAGTCTTTAAACGATCCACTTAAGCATAGCATATTACCATACTCCACTTAAAAGATATCATTGACGCTTTTTACTTATACAAACACTTTTAAATATATCGAAATACAATCAACAAATAAGCCTATAACCCTTTTAAAAGAAAGTTTTATACAAGACAGTCCCCAAAATGCTTTTCTCAAAGCAATCTACCGTTCATTTTTACCTATTTTTTAAATATTGCTGTAATTTTTAAATATTTATTTAAAGGTGCAAGCAAAGCCTGCACCTTTTTTTCAAAAAATTTATACCAACATTTTTAAAAGAACACTTTCATTTAGACATTACATTCTAATGGGACAGTTTTCATGATTCTTCATGTTGATTGTTATTTTTCTTTTCATCATGCTTTTCACTTATTTCAGGAGCATCCTCTTTTTCATCTTTCTTTTCCACGCTTCGCGTTTTTTTCTGCTGTCCATTAGAGTTTGTCCCTTTTTCTTGAGAATGAGCAGATTTTGTAGTTTCTTTCTTATTTTTTGTCTCTTCTTTATCCTCTTTTTGTTCAGCTACTTCTTCTACTTTATCAGGCTCGCGCTTAGATGATCTTGTTTTTGGAACCGATGAAGTACGAACAGAAGAAGTTTCATCTTTTTGCGATCGTGAAGGAGGCTTTCCTGAAATAACTTCATTAATTTCAGCTCCAGTTAACGTTTCATATTCCAATAAACCTTGAGCAAGAGCGAACCATTCTTTCTTTTTTTCTTTCAGAATTTTTGTAGCATTTGCATATGCGCCATCAATAAGCTTACGCACCTCAGAATCGATCATACGTGCCGTTTCCTCAGAAACATTTTGCGTCCGAGCAACAGAATGTCCTAGAAACACTTCATCTTGATTATCGCCATAAGCAACATTACCAAGGATATCAGAAAATCCCCATCTGGTTATCATGGCCCGAGCTAATTTTGTTGCTTGTTCGATATCTGACGAAGCCCCGGAAGTGATATTTTCCTTTCCAAATTTCAGTTCTTCCGCCACTCTCCCCCCCATCATAATAGCAAGGCGAGAAATCATCCACCGATAGCTCATAGAATAGCGGTCACCTTCTGGCAATTGCATCACCATACCCAAAGCCCTACCCCTTGGTACGATTGTAGCTTTATGCACAGGATCAGCAACAGGAACATTGAGAGCAACAATTGCATGTCCTGCTTCGTGATATGCCGTCAGTTCTTTTTCTTCTTGCGTCATAGCGGTGGACCGGCGTTCAGCACCCATCATCACCTTATCTTTAGCATCTTCAAATTCTTGCATAGTCACGACTCTCTTGTTACGACTAGCAGCCATAAGAGCAGCTTCATTAACAAGGTTCATCAAATCAGCACCGGAGAACCCTGGAGTTCCTCTTGCTAAAACTTTGAGATCAACATTCGGAGCTAATGGCACATTACGTACATGAACTTTCAAGATTTGTTCGCGCCCAGTCACATCAGGATTTGGCACAACAACTTGTCGATCAAAACGGCCAGGTCTTAACAAAGCAGGATCAAGCACATCAGGACGGTTTGTAGCAGCGATAAGAATAATGCTTTCATTGGGCTCGAACCCATCCATTTCAACAAGTAACTGGTTTAAGGTCTGCTCTCGCTCATCGTTTCCCCCTCCCAGTCCTGCACCACGATGACGCCCAACAGCATCAATTTCATCTATAAAAATAATACAAGGCGCATTTTTTTTAGCCTGTTCGAACATATCCCGTACACGGCTTGCACCAACACCAACAAACATTTCTACGAAATCTGATCCTGAAATGGTAAAGAACGGAACATTTGCTTCACCAGCGATAGAACGCGCCAGCAAAGTCTTTCCAGTTCCTGGAGGACCAACCAGCAGGACACCCCTTGGTATCCGCCCACCTAAACGTTGAAATTTTTGTGGTTCTCGTAAGAACTCAACAATTTCTTGTAGATCTTGCTTTGCTTCCTCCACACCAGCAACATCCTGGAAAGTGACACGTCCCTGAGCTTCATTAAGCAACTTTGCTTTTGATTTTCCAAATCCCATCGCACCACGCGATCCGCTTTGCATTTGCCGCATAAAGAAAATCCAAACCCCAACGATAATGAGCACAGGAAGTAAAGAAAATAAAAGATTAAGGAAAATATTATTTCCAGAGCTTTCAGGAATAGCCTTAACATCAACATTTCTACTTTCCAACTTTTGTACCAAACTTGGATCTCGTGGAGCATAAGTTGAAATAATTCTGTATTCAGAGGTTTGTCCTGTTAATTTCTGACCTTGAATGGTCACGGACTTAATCTCATTATTCTCGACTTTTTTCAAAAATTCGGAATAGGATATCTCTCCTCCTCCCGAACGCTGGCTGTCTCCATTAAAAAGAGAAAATGACACAATCAAAACTAATGCAATAACTCCCCAAATGAGGAGAGATCGATAATTGGAATTCATATTAGGTCCACTTAATCATATACAGATTCTTAAAATTTCCCTTAGCATATAACCTTGTCAGTTTCTTGCCAAGATATTGAGAAGATGTTTATCATACTTTAAAGTACTTTTTCTTTATCTTTTTATCTCTATATTAAAAAAAGATTCAATAACATTAAAAAGAACTGTGTCTTCATATGACAAAAGCCAATCAAAAGGCGCCATAATCCGTTTTATAATAATATTTTTTTTCTGTTGCAAAACAGCTTGACAAGTTAACTCTGGAACATCAATGCCTGTGTTATTTGAGATCATCAAAAGCGATTGCAAAGAAGGAAAATGGGGGCGTTCAAGATTCAATGTACCACTTTTGAACAAAAACTTCAAATATCCTAAATCAGCGGCTCCAATTTTTATGATATCGCCTCCATGATTAGTCACTTGATAGCGCCCATCCCATAAACAAGTTTGTCCTGGCTCAACAACGACTTCTTTAATATTTCGAGATTCGCGCCAAAGAGTAATTCCGCTTTGACTATAATCAATAACAGACCCAGCCAAAGTAAAGCGTTTCTTTTGGGCAGCAGAGAGGCACAATTTTTGATCAAGAAGCATTAATTTTTTATGGGGAAGTAAATAAGAACCTCCCCCCATAAGCACTGCAAAAAGCCCAACAACGAAAGAGAAACATGGATGTTTGTGTAAGAATGGTTCAGGATTTCCAATAAAACAGCGCCCATAGTCGACAGAAATATCTAAAGCTAAAATCAAATCTGCAACATTTTTTGCCTGTTGACGACGTTTAAGTGTCGCTTCATTGATCTTTTTAGCAATATCAGTCATTTTGGTTTGATGAAGAGAGCGGCGTACACGCACGCGTTCAAAATTGATATCCTCATTTGTTGGATCATCGATCCATGTTTTTCCATGAATATGTAAATACGCACGCAATGTTTTACGCTTTACCCCAAGGAGAGGACGAATTAAACGAACTGTTCGGCGTAATAAAGCCTCCCGTGGGATACATGATAAACCACGTTCGCAAATCAATAAATAGCCATTTTTTGCAGATGTTGTCGTAAAAATTTTTTCGTGCAAAACTTCAAAAGATTCTTTGGGTAAAATGTCTAAATTCCTTTGAACCCGTTGGTTGCGCATCTGATAAGTTTCAATCTGATCATTAAGCGTGTGCCCCGTCATAATAAGTGTTGCGCCTTGCTTGCGCGCTTCTTTAAAGAGAAGATCATAACGGGCAATACGTGCTTTTTCTGCAATATGCGTCGTAGGCTTTTTTCCTTCCCACCTCACAATGACATGCTTAATATTATGAACACGACAAATTTCTGCAACATCCTCTGCTTCACGAGCTGATTCTCTACGCAATTTATGATCAACGGTAACAACAATAACTTCTGGGGGAGAAGACAGAGTTCTTAAATGATCTCTAACCAAAAATAATAAAGCTAACGAATCACTCCCCCCCGAAACTGCAAGAATCAACTTTTGGCACTGAATGAAGTCTGATGTTTTAAAAAGGTTTTTTGCTAATTTAATGATCACCGCGAATGACCCCACTCCTTTTCGAAAGGTTTACAAAAAAACTTCCAGAATTTTAGAGCTGTTTTATTTTTTTGCAGAAAGAGCACACTCCGTTTTACTTTGATCAAAAGCATTTCTCCCCTTATTGCTCATTTTATCAAAGTTTAAAAATCGCAGAAGATATTTTTACATCATAGTATTAAGAAAAACACCCACCCCTGCATGATAGACAGCACACTTATTCCAACAAAACTTTTTCTAATCACAATAAATAAACAGCGTTTAAAAGCCTTTTTGATACAAATTTTAAAGCATAAAAGGTTTTATTAAATTCAGTATGGATGAAAATTATAAACTCTTTATAGAATATTTTAAAGATAGCATAAATATTTTTATCTTGATTTTCTTCAATACGCCTTGGTTGCTTATCATGCATCTCTTTTAAGCCACTTTCATGGCAACAAACTTATACAAAAGAAACGTTATTGCGACCATTTATAGTAGATGGCTCTAATTTAAATATTTTACAACTCTTAAATCTTCATTCAAACAAAAATTACCCAAAGGACAAGAATGAAAAGAGGCATCTTTTTATCAAAAAACGAGTAAAACTTCTTTTTAGTATCTTTAATACCACTATATATGAAAACCGTTTATATGATATGCAAAATATCCTTCTATCCATAATTTAAAAAAAACCTCTTACATTCCAAAATCATTTTTGATTTTGTGTCGCCACGGCTCGCCATAACTTAAAGGGAAAAAACCCCACCTTGAATGGAAAAATTTTATTGTAAATAGAAAATGCATATATCCCCTGGTAGAATGCTCTGACAAAAAAGCAAAACACGCCATCAAAGATAAAAGAAAAACAGCTTTCCTCTTTTGTCTTGCAGAGACACAAGCACTTTTATTTTTTCAAAATATAACCTCGTAGTCCATCTTTTCCCATCATAAAGTCTAAACTGCCGCGGCTAACCCCTCTTACTTTTGAGCCATCATTGTAATGATTAGCGAACATTAATTGTCGTCACGGCACGGCGATTTTGATTCCAGCATGAAAGATCATTACACACTGCAACAGGTCTTTCTTTTCCATATGAAATTGTGCTCATCCTCTGTGCAGAGACACCAAGAGAAATCAAATAATCACGAACAGCAACAGCACGACGTTGGCCAAGCGCTAAATTATACTCACGTGTACCGCGCTCATCAGCATGACCTTCAATGACGATGGAATAAAAAGGATGACGAAGCAACCATTCCGCTTGACGAGTCAAAATACGCTGAGCATCAAGTTCAATAGAGGAAGAATCAAGACTAAAAAAGATGCGATCTCCAACATTGACAACAAAGTACTGTTGTGGATTTTTAGTCTCATCTTGAAAATCAGCATGTCCAAAAGAGCTTTTCACATCGGGAGCAAAATTAGTATGTTTTTTCACACAACCAACCAAAAACAACGAGAGAAATAAAATCATTGCTGATGTATGAAAGATAATATTTTTGACAGAACTCATATACTGTTTCTCCTTATTTTCACATCAACTTTTCTCTTCAAAAATGATCATATTTATGAAGATAAAACATTCTCTATTTTTTGTTAACTACAATTTTGCCCGCAATCTCTCATTACCATGCATGAGCTATATACACATCCTCTGCAGCATAAATCAGCCTGTTTATGCATCATCCTGACGGCTTTTTTGTAATGCATTCAATTTTGCAAAAACTTTATCGGCATCGAAATTTTTATTAAAATCTTGTTCATCATCATCATGAAAAGAAACATTTTCTGTAATTGACGCCGGAAGTAAAGATCTATCTGCTTCAGTAGAGACGGAATGGTTTTTTGTCACACGCTGAAGCTCGATATCCAAATCAATTTGTGAACATAAACCAAGCCCTACAGGATCTAAAGGAACCAAATTAGCACTATTCCAGTGGGTCCTGTTACGAATTTGTTCAATAGTTGCCTTTGTTGTACCAATCAATCGTGCAATTTGAGCATCTTTTAACTCAGGATGATTGGTTACCAACCATAGGATACCATTCGGACGATCTTGACGCCGAGAAAGAGGAATATAACGAGCACCTTTGTATTTTTTCTCGGGGATATGAACTCTTGATTCTGAAATTTTTAAGCGTGCGTTTTTATCAGCCTCCACACGTGCAATCTCACTACGTGTCAACTGTCCGGAACTAATTGGGTCTAAACCTTTAATACCGTAAGCAGCTTCACCATCTGCAATAGCTTTTACTTCTAGCACATGCAATTTACAAAATTCTGCAATTTGCTCAAAAGAAAGTGCGGTATTATCAACTAGCCAAACAGCTGTCGCTTTGGGCATCAAAAGTTGCGTTGCCATCTCCTAATATCCTTTGTATTCGCCTTTTAAAAGACAGATTCCATCCCCCTGAATGGGGTATTTTATATGCTAGACCCTATCCACCCGCTCCCAATAAAGCAAGAAATAAACCAGTTTTGCTAAAACTTTCGTTTCATTATAGCGTGATTTTTGATTGACGACAAGATATCTGTCTTACTTAATAATGATGCTTAAGAGAGCATCTTTACCTTTAATATGAATCTTTTTATAAAGAATCATATTTGATCTATTGAAATTTAAAATACAATGCGTTGATTGATATATTTGTCCCATCGCAAAATGTTTAACCGTCTCAATTGAGGAAAAAGCCCGAAAACTGAAAGGAAAGCCCCATGGCAGGCCATTCACAATTTAAAAATATTATGCACCGTAAAGGACGCCAAGATGCAGTGCGCTCAAAAGTATTTTCTAAGCTTGCACGTGAAATTACAGTTGCAGCAAAACAAGGCTCTCCTGATCCAACGATGAATCCACGCCTCAGGCTCGCAGTGCAAAACGCTAAGGCACAATCAATGCCGAAAGACAATATTGAACGAGCGATTAAAAAAGCTTCAGGAAATGATGTCGAACATTATGATGAAGTGCGCTACGAAGGATATGGTCCAGGAGGGGTTGCAGTTATTGTCGAAGCATTAACAGATAATCGCAATCGCACAGCTTCAAATGTACGCGCGGCTTTTACAAAATCAGGTGGATCACTAGGAGAAACAGGATCCGTGAGCTTCATGTTTAATCGAATTGGTGAAATAATTTATAAACTTGATGCAGGAACAAATGATAGCATTATGAATGCAGCCATCGAAGCAAGTGCTGAAGATGTACTCTCAGAAGAAGATGGACACCATATTATATGTGCATTTGAAAATATCGGAGAAGTCTCAAAAACACTTGAAGAAAAACTTGGAGAAGCAGAATCAATCAAAACTATTTGGAAAGCCAACACTCTTACCGCAGTAGATGAAGAAAAGGCTGTATCAATTTTACGTCTTATCTCGACATTAGAGGAAGATGATGACGTGCAAAATGTTTATGCCAATTTTGATGTCAGTGATGAAGTCCTAGCAAAATTATCTGCATAAACCTCCATACTCTCACCTATGAAGTGAAAATACTCATACCAACGCATATGATCTTTTTTTATATTCTCTATACAATCACTAACTCGATAAATATATCTCTTTGTTTTTCCTCAAGAATGAAAATATAAAATCCCCGCAACGCGGGGTATTTCATTTATTATTCACATTGATACCATTTGAAATAAAAACTTCAAATGTGCATTTCTTAAATTGTTATCCAGAAAGTTTGCATCGCAGATTGTAAACAAGAAAAACTGCAATATAAAAAATTGGACACTAACTCAGATAAGCCTTTATAAACTGCCATTTTATAAATAAACGCATAATTACTTTGATATGACTCTCTGTAATTCATTGATTTTATTTAAAAGTTTTTTTACTTTTTACTAAGCAATGGTGACCAAGCTGGATCAGATGCATCATTTGGTGTAGGCAATTGACGTTCATTGCGCCCTGTAATATCAATCGTATAAATTTTAGGCCCCATGCCTGGATCCTGACGAAAAAACATTAGTACGCGGCCATTGGGAGCCCAAGTTGGTCCTTCATTATGAAATCCTGTGGTTAATATCCGTTCTCCTATTCCATCAGGATGCATAACACCTATAGAAAATTGCCCATCAGCTTGTTTTGTAAAAGCGATGTAATCACCACGTGGGGACCAAATAGGTGTAGAATAACTATTTTCACCTGAAGAAATACGCTGAATATTACTTCCATCTGCATTCATTGTATAGAGTTGTGGTCTTCCACTGCGATCCGATGAAAAAACGATTTTTGTTCCATCTGGAGAATAAGAAGCTGACGTATCAATGGCTGAAGTTGTTGTAAGCCTCGTCATCGTACGCGTACGCAAATCCATGGTATACAGATTAGCGCTGCCGTTATTTTGCAACAAACTCATAATCACTTTCTGCCCATCAGGAGAGAAACGCGGTGCAATTGTCATATTATTAAAAGTACCGATCAATTCCCTTTGTCCAACTTCAATTTGCTGAAGATAAACATGAGGCATTTTGTTATGCCCATAAGCCATATAAGTAATTTCTTGTCGTTTAGGGGAAAAGCGCGGTGTAAGCACCAGTTCACTACCATTAGAAACATAAACCAAATTCGCTCCATCTTGGTCCATAATCGCCAAACGTTTTACACGCGCATTTTTGGGTCCTGTTTCATCAATAAAAACAATTCTTGTATCAAAATAACCACTTTCCCCTGTCATTTCACTGTAAATATCATCAGAAATCATATGTGCAACACGCCGCCAGCGTTCTGTCGCTGTATAAAAGCGCCGTCCTTTAAGTTGCCGACCCCCAAAGACATCCCATAAACGAAAATCGACTCTCAATCGCCCATCTGCTTCTCTAATAATTTGTCCCATTACCAGACCTTGTACATCCATTTTTTGCCACTTAACAAAATGTGGCTCACTATTGAGATCAAGGTTTTGTTGAGAAATATCAGAAAAAGATGCCTTATCAATTGGTAAGAAAAGTCCCGACCGTTCAAGATCTGCTGTAACAACAGCGGCTATTTTTACTCCCAAAGAATCGTTAGAAATAAAATCCATAATTGCAATTTTAATGGGATTAAAATCAGCATTAGAAATAGTACCTTTCAATTGTGCATGAGCAGGTGAAAACCCTGAAAAACACAAAGATGCAACGATAATAAACCAAGAAAACAATGTACATCTTATCATAACCATAACGGAGAATATCCTTTATATTGAAGAGAAAAAATATATTCGTACCTCATTGGATTACTCTTGCAGAGGATCAACATTAAAATCAAAACCTTGCCCCCACAAATCATATTGATCTCGTGGAAGATCTGTATAAGGTTGGCATGAGAAAACAGCCGCATATACCTGTCTCATCATAATAGCCTGCTGGCTCGTCTCACCACTTAATGGATCAATAATCGGATTTCCCATAACCATTCCTTCACGATTTAAGTAAAATCGCAATCGCACAATCGGACGATTTTTTAAATCTCCACCAAGAGCAACAAGTTTAAGTTTTTTCTGAATACACGTACCAGCAATATTAACCAATGTTTGTGCCATTTTTTCAAGATCGCCAATATTTTTACGCTCACCAAAAGCTTCTGGTTCACTAGAACGCTTTGCTCCCCCTCCGTTTGTACGAGCACGATTTAGTAATTTTTTTTCTTCTACTGCTAAAATCTCTTCAATTGTTTGTCCATTCGTTTGTTGCTGCTGTTTTTTTGCAACTTGCATATTTTTCGCCATAGGTTGTGGAATGACTTTAGGCTTAAACTGTGGAAGAGGAGATTTTTCAGGCAATTTAATTTCTTCATTTTGTTGACGTGATGACGCTTTTTCTTCAGGTATTTTTTTTACCATTGGCATTGTTTTTTTCTGTGATATTGCCTCCCCACGCTGAACACTCTTTGAAGATACTTCAGGAGTTATCCCTGGCATAATCTTTTTAACAACTTCTCGTGGAGCTTGTGAAGATGCCTCTGATGCAACTTCATCATCAACTTTCTGTTGAGCTTTTGAAAATTCTTCTGGCGCACTCTCGTTATCAACTTCCTGCGGAGCTTCTGAAAATGCATCAAACGTAATCTCTTCAGGCACTTCCTGAGCATCTTCTGAAAATACCTCTGGCATGACCTCATCAGGCACTTCCTGGGCATCTTCTGAAAATACTTCCGGCATGACCTCATCAGGCACTTCTTGGGCACCTTCTGAAAATACTTCCGGCATGACCTCATCAGGCACTTCCTGGGCATCTTCTGAAAATACCTCTGGCGAAGCATCCTGGGAAGCTTCTGGAGACGCCTCTGGCGTGACCTCTTCCTCTTGAGGAACATCCTGGGAAGTTTCTGGAGACGCCTCTGAAGTGACCTCTTCCTCTTGAGGAACATCTTGGGAAGTTTCTGGAGACGCCTCTGAAGTGACCTCTTCCTCTTGAGGAACATCTTGGGAAGTTTCTGGAGACGCCTCTGAAGTGACCTCTTGGGGATCATCTTGCGGAACGTCTATCATCTCCTCTGGTATGACCTCTTGAGGAACATCTTGGGAAGTTTCTGGAGACGCCTCTGAAGTGACCTCTTGGGGATCATCTTGCGGAACGTCTATCATCTCCTCTGGTATGACCTCTTGAGGAACATCCTGGGAAGTTTCTGGAGACACCT
>NZ_JBAFWX010000003.1:165120-235050 GCF_036576145.1 Bartonella eidoli
CTGGAGTGACCTCTTGGGGATCATCTTGTGGGACTTCTATCATCTCCTCTGGCGTGATCTCTTGAGGAACATCCTGGGAAGTTTCTGGAGACACCTCTGGAGTGACCTCTTGGGGATCATCTTGTGGGACTTCTATCATCTCCTCTGGCGTGATCTCTTGAGGAACATCCTGGGAAGTTTCTGGAGACACCTCTGGAGTGACCTCTTGGGGATCATCTTGTGGAACTTCTATCATCTCCTCTGGCGTGATCTCTTGAGGAACATCCTGGGAAGTTTCTGGAGACGCCTCTGGGATGACCTCTTGGGGATCATCTTGTGGAACTTCTTCTACAGGCTTTTCTGTATTTACTTCCAATGCATTTTCTTTTCCCGATGGCGTAGGCGTTATCTCAACGTAACGCATTTTTTCCTCTGGCTTTAAAGGCGCAAGACTATCTACCTTTCCATCTCCAAAATTCTGGGCATCATCTTCTTCTTGCGGTTTTATAGTTGGTTTTACTGCAGAAATATCATTAACATGAGCACCCAATGTCCCTTGTTGTAAAGAAAGGTCTTGATCAAGAGGAGCAAGTGCAACCGAAATAGCTTCTAAAGACTGTTGCTGTAAAGAAACGGGATGCGTAAAATGAATAACTGCAAAGCCAAGAAAAATCGCATGTACCACAAGGGATAAAAGCAGCCCCCGTTTCATACCATGATGAGAATCTTTGTCCATTTCTATACCTTGCGTTTTTCACCTTATAGTCACTGTGCCAAGCTAGCCAAAGCAACTTGTGAAAAACCTGCTTTTTGAATATCAGCAAGCAGCTGTAATACACGTTGATATTCGACCGTTTTGGCAGCACGCACAAAAATGCGCTGTTTTTTTCGAGCAGGATTGATAGCCAATTCTGCTTTGAGTTGTGCAATCAAAGCCTCAGGCGTATCGTAATAATCTTGATCAATAGCTAAGCGTCCTTGTTCATCAAGAGAAACCGTAAGTGGAGGTCTATCCATTGGCACAGCCCCAGCGTGACTATGAGGCAAATCAAGAGGAACACCATTAACCAAAAGAGGAGCAGAAACCATAAAAATAATCAATAAAACCAACATCACATCAACAAAAGGTGTTACATTAATTTCACTCATTAATTTGCTATGTGAATGATGCCGGTTTCGTTTATTTTTTCGAGGAGAAGAAGCAACAGAAAAACCCATAAATACTCTCCTTTATGATGATGAATGAGGTGTTCGTATTTCATCAATACGGCGTGACATAATTGTTAAAAACTCATCAGAAAAGCTTTCTATTTGCGCTATGATCCGAGTACTTTCATGAACCAACTTATTGTATGCAATCACTGCCGGGATTGCTGCAAATAATCCGATAGCAGTAGCCAAAAGAGCCTCTGCAATACCTGGAGCAACAATCGCCAACGAAGTATTTTGAGATGCCGCAATAGAAAGAAACGAGCTCATAATACCAATAACTGTTCCAAAAAGTCCAATAAAAGGGCCTGCTGATCCCAGTGTAGCTAGAAAGCCTAATTTTGCTTCTATTTTTGCACTTTCACGCCCTAAAGCAAGCTCCATAGCCTTCTCAATTCTACTCTGCAAACTGATTGAGGTATGGATTCCTTTAGCAAAGGATTTTTTCCACTCCCCCATTGCAGCTATAAAAACTGTTGATATGCTACTTGTTTGCTGATTTTTATATGCCGCATAAATATCATCCAAAGATCTTCCAGACCAAAATATACGTTCAAATTCTTTTATATCACGTTGTATTTTTCTATAAGTAAATATTTTATCAAAAATAATTGCCCAACTCCATATAGAAGCCACAAGTAATCCAATCATAACAGCTTTAACAATCCAATTAGCTTGCATAAACAAACCTAACACTCCTATGGTTTCTGGATTTGTCAGTTCTACGTGCGGCATAACTTTATCCCTCTAAATGAAAAACTTATCTATTTAAATTGAACCAAACAGCTAATATCTTACAGTTTTCAAATAAAAACAAACTTAAATCTGTTTACAAACGAACCATACAATCTTATTTTTTAATTGATATTACCATTAAGCAAGAACTTTTGAAAAATTTTTAGGCAAACGTCGCGGTCTCCCTTCCTCATTAATAAGAGCAATTTGAACTTTTGCAGTTACCAACATTTTATTATCATGAAGAATATATTGATCCATTAAAAAACGTGCCCCTTTAACACAATTAATCCGAGTTTTAATTGTTAAAAGATTATCAATTTGTGCAGGCTTTAAAAAATGCACTTCCATATGACGCACAACAAAAAATAGTTTTTCCGCTTGAGAATCTTCCGAAAACATATTGTTATTAAAGCCAATATCCCTCAAAAACTCTGAACGCCCTCGTTCAAAAAACTCTAGATAGCGCGCATGATATACTATACCTGAAAAGTCTGTATCAGCAACATAAACGCGTGCTTGAACATCGGAAACATGACCTGTAACGTCGCTTTCGAAAGGAGTTTCTCCAATCATCTGCCATCCCATAAATTTGTTTATATCATTGGATTATCTTTTATACTAAGCAATTGAGCGCGTTTTTGTGTTAAAATCGTGAAGATTGCAACACAAAAATAAATAGACTTCACTTTTAGTGCAAAACTATTTCAATATTTCAATCATCTACTTCATCCCATAACATTGTTTGTACTGGTACATTATCTTCTGCATCAGCCATTTGGGTTCGTTTTTGGGCAGTTGTTGCCACTGGAGGACAAAGCCCTAAATGAGCCCAAACTTTTTCTGTAATGGTTCTCCCACGAGCAGTTCGTTGAATAAAACCTTGTTGTAGCAGATAGGGTTCAATAATATCTTCAATCGCGTCACGAGGCTCTGATAAAGCTGCAGCAATCGTTTCAATTCCCACCGGTCCACCTAAAAACGTTTCAGCAATCAACAATAAATAGCGACGGTCAAGTGGATCAAGTCCTAAATGATCAACCTCGAGACGAGAAAGTGCTTCATCTGCAATGCCGCGATCAATTTTCTCCACGCGTTTAACCAAAGCAAAATCACAAACACGACGTAAAAGCCGCCCAGCGATCCGTGGCGTACCGCGTGCACGACGTGCAATTTCATGTGCTCCATCACCACTAATCTGTACAGAAAAAAGGCGTGCATTGCGTTGAACAATATATTCCAATTCCTCTATCGTATAAAAATTTAAGCGAATTGGAATACCAAAACGATCCCGTAATGGTGTCGTTAAAAGACCCAAACGTGTGGTTGCAGCAACCAATGTAAACTTTGCTAAGTCAATTTTAACAGAACGTGCCGCTGGTCCTTCTCCAATGATAAGATCGAGCTGATAATCTTCCATAGCAGGGTAAAGAATTTCTTCAACGGCTGGACTTAAACGATGAATTTCATCAATAAAAAGAACATCACGTTCTTCTAGATTTGTTAAAAGTGCCGCCAGATCTCCTGCCTTAGCAATAACAGGACCTGAAGTAGAGCGAAAATTCACTCCTAATTCTTTAGCCATAATCTGTGAAAGAGTTGTTTTTCCTAAACCAGGAGGTCCCACGAACAAAACATGATCTAACGCTTCTTGACGCGCTTTTGCAGCTTCAATGAATATTTTTAAATTTGCCCGCGCAACTTCTTGACCAATAAAGTCATCAAGTAACTGTGGCCTTAAGGAACGATCGGGATCATTAGGAAGGGGGACACTACCGAGAAGGCGTTGTTCTTCATCTTTATACATTTTTACCCTGAATTAAGTGGGAGAGAAAGCAATTTAAGACTATGGCGAATAAGCAATGCCGAAGAAAGAGTCTCCCCCTCCAAAGCATTAACTGCTGTTGCAATAGCACCAGCTGCTTGATCACGATCAAAACCAAGCTTTATCAAAGCTGACAGCGCATCATTGACCGGTTGATTTGTTTCTTCCCTCGCAAGAGCAGGAGAAGGAGCAGGAGAAGAAATCGTATTTTTACTGAATTTAGGAACTTTACTTTTCAGTTCTCTTACAATTCTCTCGCTAACTTTTTTTCCAACACCTGGTGCGCGGCTAATCATAGCAACATCATTTAATGAAATGGCTTGGGCCAGCTCATCCGGAGATAAAATGCCCAAGATTGTCAAAGCAACTTTGGCGCCCACACCTGGGACGTTTTGCAAAAGACAAAACCACTCCTGTTCAGCTTTCACAGAAAAACCAAAAAGGCGAATAACGTCTTCACGCACATGTGTTTCAATAAATAAACTTAGCGTTTCACCAAGAGTTGGGAGTGTAGAATGAAGCCGATTAGAAATAAAAACCATATAGCCTACACCCTGAACATTCAAAATAATATGATCATTAAAAATATGCTCAAGAGTACCTGTTAGTTTTCCGATCATGCCAAAATACCTGAACGAGAATATAGACCAGTGCGATGGGATGAATGACAAAGAGCAAGTGCAAGAGCATCAGCTGCATCACTGCTATCAAATTTAGCACGTGGAAGAAGAACTTTCACCATCATATGAATTTGTTCTTTATCTCCATGCCCAACACCAATAACGGACTTTTTTACTTTGTTTGGAGCATATTCAAAAACTGGAAGATTTGCTTGTGCTGGAACCAGAAGAGCAATAGCTCGTGCTTGACCGAGCTTTAAAGTTGCCATCGCATCTTTATTAACAAAGACATTTTCTACAGAAGCCTCATTGGGCATAAATTGATGCAAAACCCCTGAAAGTCCTTGATACAGTTGATATAATCTTGAAGACAAATCACACCGTGCATCAGACAAAACAGTCCCTGCCGCAACAAATTGAAGACGACTACCAGAAAGATCAATAACGCCCCACCCTGTCCGCCGTAATCCGGGATCAATGCCTATAATACGAATCGTCTCTGCCATGAATATAAGTTTATGTTATTTTTTTAGATTTGAATAGATACCGGTGTAAGCTTCTAGGATAGAGGAAAAAACGATACAAAGGAATAGGATAAATATAACATGAAAACAATGACAAAAATCGGCTTTATATGAAAAAGGCTACAAAAGCAGAAGAAATAAAAAAAGAGAAAAAACGGAATTTGCAATTTTTTAAGAACGCTGAAAAGCAGTTTTAAGCAATTCGATTTGTTTTCCCACTGGATTATCATCATCCAAAGCACGGGAAGATATGCGCTCTTTACCATAGTTCATGTAGTGCATCCGCTCCTCTAAACGAAGTGACCGAGCTACAAAATAGCGAAAAACTTCTGGCAACTCTTCCCAATGAGCGCTTTTTAATTTTAAGGTTGGTGTATGAAGCGATACTTTTGCGATTTCTTTCTTTATCTGTTCTGGTGCCATTTCTCCTTCACGCTCTGCACGCAGAAGAAGAAGTTGAGAAGCTATCTGCATCAACCGCGTACTTAAATACATTGCTTCTTTGGCATAGATTGCAGAACTTTCTGCTGAAAGAGAACGCGCAGCCAATTTTCCTTCTGTATCAATATATACTGCTGTTTCTTCAATGAGAGTCATCGTCTCTTCATAAAGGCGATTGAACGCATTTTCAAAAGCATCGTGCTCGATCATGATAATGGGCTCATCTTCATCATATGGATGTTTATGTGCGCTCACGCTATTACACTCCAATTATCAGCACAAAAATCATAACATTCAACGAATAAAACAGAAAAAAGTTTCTTTTCCCGCTGCGTAAATCGTTTTTTCAAAATTGAATGCCCCTTTTAAAGCTCTTAAAATTTCTGTGCAATCTGCTTTTTATACTAAGGTTAATGCGTTTATCGAATAGCATTACGAACAAATTCGTTTTTTTGAAGAAAACTGATAAGAAAATCGACGTCTTTCACAATAATAAGCAACACAAAACTGTCCCACAATACCACTTATAATCAATATACTATCGAAAAAAAATGTCCCTGTCATCACTGTTTTTAAAACTTGTCCAAACATCGCAAAAATAGTTCCAGCCATAAAAACTGGTAAACTGTGTCGACCTAAAATTACTAAGGGATGTCGCTGTGAAACACGAAAAAAATTATGCAAACAAGGTAAGCAAAGAATGATAGACGATAAAGCAATAATATGGAGAAGACGAGGAAGACTTAGAAAAGTCTTATTAAAATTAATCAATGGAGAAGACCACTGCATCCAACCCAAAATACCCCACCAACTTAAACGAACCCATAACAGTGCAAGAACAAGATAACACACTGAAAAAATAACCAAAAGAGGCTTAAAAGCGATTGTATTTCCTTGTTGAAGAGATAAAGTGCTAGTTAGCCCTATAACAAAAAGAAATTGCCACGATAAAGGGTTAAAAAACCACTTCCCTGATAATGGATAAGAAGGTGGAGCAATTTTATAAAGTCCACATATGAGATAAAGCGTAAACGAACCCAACAGCAACAACTCCTTCTGTTTGCAAGCCAAATAAAGCAAAAAGGGAGAAAAAATCATGAGCACAATATAAAGTGGAAGAATATTATTATAACCTAATTGATGACCAAAACTTAAAGTGCTCGCAAAGGCCATAAAAGGTCGTTTTACAAATAATTCGATGTTATTCATCGATACAAGTTTTTCTACATGCCATAATAAAAAAGCTCCGATAAAAATGCTCAGGGTAACAAAAGTAGTAAAAAGATGTGCGCCATAAAGCTGACAAGCCCTCCTCCAAAGTTTACATACAATAAAGGTGAAAGATTGCCGATGTAAATGAGTATTATAACTAAGACCTAGCGAAACACCGGACAGTAAAACAAACACTTCTGATGAATCAGAGAAACCAAAGTTTTTATGTGTTATATATTCGTATACAGTTCCAGGAATATGATTAATGAAAATCGTTAATAAAGCGAGAGAACGGAAAACATCAATACATGTATTACGGCTAGAAAGGTGTGTATCATGATCTAAAACACCATGGTATCTCATAAATAGACCCCCGTCAGTCATAAAAGAGTATAGCATAGTTTAAAAAACGTTTAATAGGATTATCTTTATCTTTAAGAGTCAAGGATTTTATATGACACAGAAAAAAAATAAACCGGTTGATCCTTATGTATCTCCTCAATTAATTTTGACATTAGATGTTCGACGTACTTTAGATTCGACCTGCTTTCGCCAAATTCTACAAACGAAATCTTTTGCATGTGTTATTCTTTACGACTCTGGAGATGATGCAGCTTTTTTACAAAAACGAGCACAAATTTACGCTGAGGATATTCAGAGTAATGAGGCTGCACTTGTAATCTCTGGAGAAAACCGGATTGCTGAACGAATAAAAGCCGATGGCTTTCACCTAGAAGGAGATATTAGTGCCCTTGAAAACCTGAAAAATCAAAAAAAAGAACAAAAAATAAGAGGCTTTGGAAATGTGCGTAATCGCCATTATGCCATGGTTGCAGCAGAAGCTGGCACCGATTATCTGCTATTTGGAAAATTAGGTGCTGATAAAAAACCACATCCTCACGCCCGCAACATTCAATTAGCGCAGTGGTGGGCAGAAATTATGGAAATCCCCGCAGTTATCCAAGCAGGAAGCGATTTTGCAACCTTTGATGAAGTCCTGCAAACTGGATGTGAATTTATTGCAATTGAAGAAATCATTTTTT
The DNA here is from genome assembly GCF_036576145.1 of Bartonella eidoli. Taxonomy (NCBI): domain Bacteria; kingdom Pseudomonadati; phylum Pseudomonadota; class Alphaproteobacteria; order Hyphomicrobiales; family Bartonellaceae; genus Bartonella; species Bartonella eidoli. The sequence continues at coordinate 172,709 of NZ_JBAFWX010000003.1, forward strand.
CTCATGATGCCCCTTTAGTCATGCTTAATAGAATAAAAGAAAAATGCAAAAATTTTCCCTTGCTGATGGAGAAAACACATCCATGATAAAGAAAGATGTTAAAAAACCACTCATTTTGGGTGTTGTTTTGTTGATGACAATTTGTGCAAATTCCACTGGCAACGCCGAAGATATCTCAAATTTTGAACGCTCTTTCAATACCATTCAAGATCCAAGCAGTAATGACAGGCCTTTTCAACCTTTAAAAGCTGGAGAATATGATAAAGCCTATGATTATTACGTCCAAGGCTATTATTTGAAAGCTTTCCGTGAAGCCCTAAAACGTGCCGAACAAAATGACCCTATCGCCCAAACATTGGTTGCGCAACTTTATATGGAAGGATGCGCCGTTCCCATTGATGGAGCACGTGCAGCTTTGTGGTTTGGACGTGCTGCAAAACAAGGAGAACCAAAAGCGCAACTGCGTTATGGTCTTATGTTGTTTGATGGCCATTTTATTGCACAAAATCAAGAACTCGGTGAAGAGTTTATTCGCAAATCAGCAGAAGCTGGTGTAAAAGAAGCTTATTTTTATTATGGACAATTATTTCTTTACAAAGCTGAACGTGAAAAACAAGCTTTGGCAGGTGTTTCCTCCCCCAATCGTGATAGCGAAGCGGCAGAACAGGCACTAAAATGGTTCTTAAAAGGGACAGCCCTTGGTGATGCTGAAGCAGCTTTTGCTGCTGCAAAAATCCTTTCCTTAGGAACTATGACACGACCAAAAGATGATCGTAATGCACGCAGGCTCCTAGAAATCGCAGCCCACAATAAACACCCTATGGCTCAAATTATTTTAGCGCAATGGCTTGTACAAGGGCGTGGAGGAGAACCTGATTTTCAACGCGCATTTCATTTACTTCTTCCCAATGCCATTAACATGATTACACCAGCACAGATTTTTCTTGCGAGACTTTATCGAGATGGAATTGGAACACAAGGTAATATTGTAATGGCTGCGGCATGGTATATGGTTGCAAAACAAGAAGACACACAAATACCTGATCTTGAAATTATGCTCCAAGGTATGGATAATGCACAGTTAGAAGAAGCGCGCAAAGAAGCGATCAAACTCCTCCCCGTTCTTTAAACGCACCTTTATCTTGAAAAAATCTTAAAAGGGCTTGCGTTAAAATAGTTTTTATGATCTTGCCAAGAATTAAAAATGCTAAGATACAAAAATATTATTTTAAGGCTTTTTTAACTTTTTTCTCTACAAAGACAATAAAAATTTCTTTACAAAAACAATAAGAGAGCTTTTTGTAAGAACAGAATTGGACAATAAATTATGAAAATTAATGGTAATGAAATTCGACCTGGTAATGTTCTAGAGCATCAGGGAAGCTTGTGGGTAGCAGTTAAATGCAATGCCGTAAAACCAGGAAAAGGTGGTGCATTTAATCAAGTTGAAATGAAAAATTTAATTGATGGTACAAAGCTTAATGAACGATTTCGCGCAGCTGAAACTGTTGAAAGAGTGCGCCTTGAACAAAAGGACTTTACGTTCCTTTATCAACAAGGAGATGCTTTGATTTTTATGGATTCACAGTCCTATGAACAGCTTGAATTACAAAAAGATTTTGTCGGTGAGCGCGCTGCTTTTTTACAAGACGGCATGACAGTCACTGTTGAACTTTATCAAGAAAAACCTATTGGCATATCATTGCCCGATCAGGTTAGTGTAACCATTTCTGAAGCTGATCCTGCTATAAAAGGGCAGACAGTTACATCTTCTTATAAACCAGCAATTCTTGAAAATGGTATCCGTATTCTCGTACCACCTTTTATTAATGCCGGTGAACGTATTATTGTTGACACCAATGAATTAACTTATTTACGCCGTGCAAATGATAAATAAAGGGATAAAATATGGCCCATTCTGCAATCATCAATGTTATGGTACAAGCTGCAATGAAAGCTGGCCGCTCTTTGGTGCGCGATTACGGAGAAGTGCAAAATTTACAAGTCTCTTTGAAAGGACCTGCCAATTATGTCAGCCAAGCAGATCGCAAATCTGAGAAAATTATTTTTAATGAATTAAGTAAAGCACGACCAAAATTTGGTTTTTTAATGGAAGAATCTGAGGAAATCGTTGGTGAAGATTCTCAACATCGTTTTATTGTAGATCCTTTAGACGGAACAACAAACTTTTTACATGGCATTCCTTTTTTTGCTGTTTCCATTGCCTTAGAAAGTCAAGGACAAATCGTTGCGGGTGTAATCTATAATCCTATTGGTGATGAACTATTTACCGCTGAACGCGGTGGTGGTGCTTTTTTAAACGACCGACGCTGCCGCGTTTCTGCAAGAAAAAAACTAGAGGATTGCGTCATTGCTACAGGAATACCCGATTTAAGCCAACCCAACCAAGGAGCATATCTTGTTGAATTACACAATGTAATGGCTACCGTTGCCGGTATCCGATCTTTTGGCGCTGCTGCTCTTGATTTAGCTTATGTTGCAGCAGGACGCACAGATGGATTTTGGGATGATAATCTTCAAATTTGGGATATGGCTGCTGGAATACTGATCGTTCGCGAAGCGGGTGGTTTTGTTACTGATAAAGAAGGGACTCACAATATATTTCGCAAAAAAAATATCATTGCTGGCAATGAGCATATTCACATCAAATTAGAAAAAGCACTCAAAAAAGGAGTTTGACCTCAAAAAAACCACAACCCGACTTTAAAAGGACAAAAAATATTATTTTTTGCAATTTTTCCAATCATCACTGATTAATCAGTGATGATATTTTTTATTCGTCAATGTTATTCATCAACTTACTTAAGCGAAAACTGTAATTTTGCCAAGTGCGCATAAACCCCATTTTTATCGACAAGTTCCGCATGTGTCCCTTCTTCCACAAGAACACCTTTATCCATGACAAGAATGCGATCTGCCTTTAAAATCGTTGCTAAGCGATGAGCAATAACCAATGTTGTTCGATTTTTCATCAACCCCTCTAGTGCTTCTTGTACCAGCTTTTCACTACTTGCATCTAAAGCTGATGTTGCTTCATCAAGCAACAAAAGAGGAGCATTTTTTAAAATTGCCCGAGCAATACCAATACGTTGTTTTTGCCCACCAGAAAGCATAATACCACGTTCTCCTACTTTTGTATTAAAGCCCTCTGGTAAAGACTCTATAAATTCAAATGCATTTGCGGTTTTAGCTGCGGTAATGATTTGCTCCTCACTAACATTTTCAGTTCCAAAAATAATATTATCACGTAATGTCCCATCAAAAATGACAGCCTCTTGTGGAACATAAGAAATTGAGCTTCGTAAATCTTGAAGGGAAAGGTGATCAATCTCAATACCATCAAATCGGATTTTACCTTTCATCGGATCATAAAAACGAAGAAGTAAGGAAAAGATAGTGCTTTTCCCTGCACCTGAAGCACCAACAAACGCAACAGTTTCACCCGCTTTGATAGAAAAAGAAAGAGAGCGTAAAATCTTTTCATCTGGTCGCGTAGGATAGTTAAAATTAACTTTATCAAAGACGATGGATCCTCGAACAGGTTGTGGCAAGGCTGCAGGAGCTTTAGGAGAAACAATAGTAGGCTTTTCTTGTAATAATTCAGAAAGCCGTTCAGCAGCACCCATAGCCTGTATTAACTCAGCACCCAGTTCTGATAATTGTGCAAAAGTTGAAGCTCCAAAAACTGCATAGAGAATAAATTGGCCTAATGTTCCCCCAGACATAGTTCCATTCAAAACATCATGGGATCCAATCCATAAAACAACAACAACGCTGCCAAAAACCAGAAAAATTGCAAAACCAGTCAGCAAAGAACGTAAAATTATGGAAGACCGCGCTGTTTGAAAGGCACGTTCAACTAACTCTGAAAAACGTGCAGAAATTTGTTTTTCAGCAGTAAAAGCTTGAACGATACGCATAGCGCTTACTTGTTCAGTCGCTAAAGCATTTGCATCAGCTAAACGATCTTGCGCAGCGCGTGTGCGGGAACGAACCTTACGTCCAAAAATAATTAATGGAATAGCAACACAGGGAATAGCCAGCAAAACAAGTAAAGATAATTTCGCATTGGTGATGACCATCATAATAATCGCTCCGATCACCACAATCAAATGACGTAAAGCGGTAGAAACTGTTGATCCAACAGCTGATTTTATCTGGGTCGTATCTGTTAAAAGTCGTGAAACAATTTCCCCAGAATGAGACTGATCAAAAAAAGCAGGAGAAAGTTGCATAATATGTCTGAAAATATCACGCCGTAAGTCTGTAACAATGCGTTCACCCAAAGTAATAACACAATAATAACGACAAGAAGAAGAGAGCGCCAAAAGTAAAGCTAATACAAATAAAATAAAAAAATAAAAATTAATATGTCCATGACTCGAGGTAGAAAAGCCATGATCTAGCATTTGACGAATAGCAATAGGTAAAGCCAACGTCGCAAAAGCAGCAACAAATAAAGCAAAACAGGCAAAAATAATGAGCCAACGATAACGCATAAAATAAGGGGTAAAACTCGAGAGCGAAGAGAATGAACGCTTCTTATAAGAAAGTTTTTCAGATTTTTCTGAGTAATGAGATAGCTTCATAAAATTTTTCTCACTATATTATAAATTAAGTTATTAAATCCCTATATAACAATGTATTTTGAACACTTGTTTTTTTATGCGTGCTCCGTTATAGAATGGATATTCAGTTAACTTATCAAAAAGATGAGAGAAGCGCACTTAAAAAATAAAATATGCATTATTTCGTTTTATTATAAAGTAAAAGGTTTGGCCGTATGAAAGCGAATATTCATCCTGACTACCACAAAATTACCGTTGTTATGACGGATGGTACTCAATATACAACGCGTTCCACTTGGGGAAAAGAAGGAGATACCCTTAATTTAGACATTGATCCTAAAACACATCCTGCATGGATCGGCGGATCTCAAACACTGGTAGACCGTGGAGGACGTGTTTCGAAGTTTAAGAATCGTTTCGGGAATCTCGGCATTTAATATCTACCTTTTCGGTATTTAATATCTGCTTTTAATATAAAGAGTTCATAAACTGATAGAAAAGTAAATGGGCTAAGTTGGCAAGCGTCTTTTAAAGTTATAATATAATAAGAACAGGACTTTTTGTAACTTTATAACATATGTTAAATTAACAAGCCTTTCTTTGCAACCACGTTAACGTTTTACAGTGGTTGCTTATTTCTTTTAAAAATCATTTACAAATACTATATTATTAAGTGCATATCCTTCAAAGCTACAACCATAAAGCCTTATGATCCAGCTTGGTCACCATTGCTTAGTAAAAAGTAAAAAAAACTTTTAAATAAAATCAATGGATTACAGAGAATCATATCAAAATAATTATGCGTTTATTTATAAAATGGCAGTTCAGTTAATTTATCAATCGCTGGCTTTTATCATTACCCTTTTACCAAATGGCCCATAGGAGGAATTCTCGATCATTGGCTCCTTCTTAAGGTAAGATCATTTTCTTCAGCCAGCGACGAAATAATTTTCATAGGTCTATAGAATAAACCCATCAAATGATTTGATATGATATTGGCATATATATATTTATTTACATATAAATCATATACAATCGTTTTTGAATACAACTACCCCTTATCATTTAAGGGTACACTTCTTCCTTTTCTTTTCTCCATTGTCCCAAAGAAGCCAGATGGTTCATTCGTGCACGATGCGCAAAAGCCTTTTGTGCAATAGCCATATTTTCGTGTTTTCCACCCCATGCTTTTAATGCAGCAGCCTGCAATGCTCTTCCATAGGAAAATGTTAATTTCCAAGGGAATGTTCCCAAAGCGTTCATAGCTGACAAATGAGCTGTTGCTTCTTCATCAGACTGTCCTCCAGAAAGAAAAGCAATTCCAGGCACAGCTGCAGGAACAGTCTCTTTAAGAACGCGAACCGTTTTTTCAGCAACTTCTTCAACAGAAGCAACCCGTGCATTTTTTCCATCAATTACCATATTTGGTTTCAAAATCATGCCCTCTAAAAGAACACGCGCTCCCGATAATTCTTTAAACACAGTGCTTAAAACAGTTTTTGTAACCTCAAAGCAACGCATAATTGAATGCTGACACGATTGCCCATCCATCAACACTTCTGGCTCTACAATTGGCACGATTCCTGCTTCCTGACACAAGGCCGCATAGCGCGCTAATGCTTGTGCATTTTGTCTTATTGCGCCTCTTGTTGGCAGAGCATGTGCATCATCAATGACAATCACTGCCCGCCATTTAGCAAAACGTGCCCCTAAAGCATAATAATCTCTTAAACGATCACGAAGACCATCTAAGCCTTCTGTAATCATTTCATGAGGAAAAGCCGCCAAAGATTTAGCTCCAGTATCAACTTTAATCCCTGGCAAAGCACCCATATCACGAATAATATCTGTCAACATTTGTCCGGTAGAAGCTTTCTGACGAATGGTTTCATCAAATAAAATAACACCAGAAATTGCGCTTTCCATTGCTTCTTTTGTTGTAAAAAGCATTTCACGGTAAGAACGGCGACTGTCTTCACTCGATTCAATACCAATGCTTTCAAACCGCTTCCCAATCGTTGCAGTACTTTCATCGGCTGCCAAAATACCTTTGCCTGCACAAACCAAAGCAAGTGCAATATCTTCAAGACGTTTACTCATAAAAAATTCCTCTTTTTTATCTTAATTTTCAAACGCCGGTAATGCACCAGCATAGCTTCTATAAGAAATAGAATATGACTATTCTTTAAATCTACCCTTTATGAATTCTGCATAAGAGCGAGGATACCTGGAAGCGCTTTCCCCTCCATCCATTCCAAAAAAGCTCCTCCTGCAGTTGAAAGATAAGTAAAATCATTGGCAACACCAGCATAGTTAAGTGCAAAAACAGTATCTCCTCCTCCGGCGATCGACACCAATTGTCCTTTTTTACTGCGCTGTGCTGCATGACGTGCGACCGCAACCGTTCCCTGATCAAAAGGAGGCATTTCGAAAACGCCAATAGGCCCATTCCACACCAGAGTAGCAGCTTCATCAATCACGTCATTAATACGCTCAACAGAGCGCCCACCAATATCGAAAATCATTCCATCATCAGGAATATCCATAATATCATAGAGATGATATGGCGTATTTTTTTCAAAACGAAATCCAACGACTGCATCCACTGGTAACAAGAGTGTACATTTGCATTTTTTTGCTTTTTCCATAATCTTTAGTGTGGTCTCTATCAAAGCATGCTCACACACAGACTTGCCAACACAAACACCTTGTGCAGCTAAGAAACTGTTTGCCATACCACCCCCAATCACCAAATGATCAACCTTTTCAACCAAATGATCGAGTACAAAAAGCTTACTTGAAACCTTAGCACCTCCAACAATAGCGACCACTGGTCGTATTGGATTACCAAGTCCTTTTTCCAATGCCTGTAATTCACCTTGAAGAGAACGTCCTGCATAAGAAGGCAATAAATGGGTTATCCCCTCTACTGAAGCATGAGCACGATGAGAAACTGAAAAAGCATCATTGACATAAAGATCAGCATTATGCACCAAAGCTTCAGCAAAAGAACGATCATTTTTTTCTTCACCCGAATAAAAGCGAACATTTTCAAGCAGCAAGATGGAACCATTTTGCAACTTATCAACCGCCATCTGGACTGACGCACCAATACAATCAGGGATAAAAGAAACTGGATGATTGGTTATTTTTTCTAAAGGTTCGATAATAGGATGCAAAGAAAACTCCAATTCTACCTTTCCTTTAGGACGACCACAATGTGAAAGAAGAATAATCTTAGCACCACGTCTTTGCAGCTCCATTATTGTTTCTTTATGCCGCTCAATACGCGTCTGATCACATACCTTACCTTGCGACATTGGAACATTAAAATCCACCCGCAAGATAACACGTTTTCCAGCAACATCCACATCATCCAGTGTACGAAAACCCATCACTGCTCCCTTTTCACTTTCTATCGTTTCAAACAACTGCACCTTTTCTATTTTCTCTTCATCTAAAACGAAAGAAATCTGCTATACTATATCTCTTAGCAAAAATTGTTAAACCTCGCCTTCTCAAGCTGCATGTTTTTGTGCCTTACCTGGAGGAAAACCGCCTTACTGTTTTTACAAAATATCATATTCAGGTTTCTTTAATTCCCAAAACTTTCTTCTTAAATTGCCAAAACTTTTTTCTTAAATTGTTTGAGCAAAAACCAACGCAGTATCAACCATACGATTTGAAAAGCCCCATTCATTATCATACCAAACCAAAACACGACAGAATTTACCATCAATGACCTTCGTTTGCTCATTATGGACAATAGCTGAATGCGGATTATGATTAAAATCACAACTCACAAGCTTTTCTTCGGTATAATCCAAAACTCCCTTGAGTTCTCCCCGTGCAGCCGTTCCAATAACCGCGTTAATTTCTTCAATTGTTGTAGAATTCTTAGCTGTAAATGTAAAATCAACAACAGAAACATTAGGGGTTGGAACACGGATTGACACACCATCAAGCACATCCCTTAACTCTGGCAAAACCAGCCCCACAGCTTTCACAGCCCCTGTTGAGGTAGGGATCATAGAAAGAGCTGCGGCACGAGAACGATAAAGATCGCGATGCATTGTATCCAAAACAGGTTGATCCCCTGTATAAGAATGGATCGTTGTCATAAAGCCTCTTTCAATCCCAATCGTATTGTGCAGTACCTGCGCAACAGGTGCCAAACAATTTGTTGTGCAAGAAGCATTTGAAACAACCAGGTGCTGTTTGCTTAAAGATTGGTGATTAACCCCATAAACCACTGTTAGATCTGCACCTTGAGAAGGAGCCGAAACAAGAACGCGCTTTGCTCCTGCTTCTAGATGAGCACTGGCTTTATCACGCGAAGTAAAAACACCTGTACACTCTAAAACAATATCAATATTCAAATCTTTCCACGGCAATTTTGTTGGATTCTTCTCTGCTGTCACTTTTATCAAGCGCTTTTCGACCTCAATTGCTTCACCGACAACTTTAACCGTTGCAGGGAACCGCCCATGAACTGAATCATAGCGCAACAAATGAGCATTTGTTTCCACTGCTCCTAAATCATTAATTGCTACGATTTCGATATCTTTTCGACCACTTTCCACAACAGCGCGCAAAATATTGCGTCCAATTCTTCCAAATCCATTAATTGCAACGCGAACAGTCATTTTACATTTTCCTTACTAGTTTTCTTAAGCTCATTTTCAACGGCAGCTACCACATTCTCACAAGTGATACCAAAATGTGTATAGAGTGCATCAATTGTTCCACTCATCCCAAATCCATTCATGCCAATAAATATACCTTCACAACCAATGAAACGATCCCATCCTTGTCGCACAGCAGCTTCGATTGCGATTTTAATAGGTGCATTACCAATTAAAGCACGCTGATACGAAAGAGACTGTTGATCAAATAGTTCAAAACAAGGCACAGAAACCACACGTGTTGGAATGTCATTTGCTTCTAATACGGCATGAGCCTTCACGGCAATTTGCAATTCTGAACCAGAAGCAAACAAAGTCACTTTAGCATCATCACTGGCTGTTAATAACTCATAAGCACCCAGCATGCATAAATTTTCTTCCTCATATTCTTGACGCAAAAGCGGTAAATTTTGTCTGCTTAAAGCCAAAGTAGAAGGTGTTTTGCGTGATTTTAAAGCCAATTGCCAACATTCTACTGTCTCCACAGCGTCAGCGGGTCTAAAAACGAAATGATTAGGCATCGCACGCAAAGAAGCCAAGTGCTCTACTGGTTGATGAGTAGGCCCATCTTCTCCAAGACCGATTGAATCATGTGTCATAACATAAATGACCCGCAACCCCATGAGAGAAGACAAACGCATTGCAGGACGCATATAGTCAGAAAAGCATAAGAAAGTTCCTCCGTAAGGAATAAAGCCTCCATAAAGAGCAAGACCATTCATGACCGCTCCCATAGCATGCTCACGAATTCCATAATGGAGATAACGCCCTGAAAAATCATCAGCGGAAATAGCTTTCATCTGAGAGCTTTTTGTATTATTGGATCCGGTTAAATCAGCGGAACCACCGATCGTTTCTACAACGAGTTCATTAATAACTTCGAGAGCCATTTCAGACGCTTTGCGCGTAGCAACAACAGGACAATCTTCCACCAATTTCTTTTTATAAGTATCAATTGTGTTATCCAATCTCCCGACAAGATCACCCCGCATCAATCTTTCAAACTCCACCCTCTCTGACACAGGGGAATTAGCTAATTTTTCTTCCCATTTCTGACGTTTTTTAGCAGAATTTAGGCCTGCTAAACGCCAATTATCAAGAATATCAGCGGGAACAACAAAGGGCTCTGCACTCCACCCTAAGGAAATACGTGTTACAGCAATTTCCCGTGGTCCTAAAGGTGCACCATGAGCTTTACTGGTTCCTGCTTTATTTGGCGCACCAAATCCAATAATTGTTTTACAGGCGATCAAAGTTGGTTTGTCGCAATCGCGTGCAGCTTCAATAGCTCGTGCTATTGCTGCTTGATCATGCCCATCCACTCTTATTGTATTCCAACCAGAAGCCCTAAAACGCGCTATCTGATCAGTACTGTCAACAAGAGAAATATCTCCATCAATTGAAATATTATTATCGTCCCACAGCACAATGAGCTTACTTAATTTAAAATGACCAGCGAGTGAAATTGCTTCTTGAGAAATCCCTTCCATCAAGCATCCATCACCGACCAGCGCATAGGTATAATGATCCACTAGATCACCAAAGCGCGCGTTATGCAAGCGCTCTCCAAGAGCCATGCCCACAGCATTAGCCAGCCCTTGCCCGAGTGGCCCGGTGGTTGTTTCCACCCCTGCAACATGCCCATATTCTGGATGACCCGCAACCTTTGATCCAATTTGGCGAAAATTTTTAATATCATCAAGGGTAATATCTTCATAACCAGAGAGATACAATAATGCATAAAGCAACATAGAGCCATGCCCAGCTGATAACACAAAGCGATCACGGTTTGGCCAAAAAGGATTTTTAGGATCATGAGCAAAGAACTTGGTAAAAAGAACAGTAGCAATATCAGCTGCTCCCATTGGTAAACCAGGATGGCCAGAATTTGCTTTTTCAATCGCATCAATCGCAAGAAAACGGATAGCATTGGCCATCTGATTTTGTTGTTCAGTATTTGTCATGAATGATAGACCATTTTATTAAACTCATTATTTTTTACGTTTCTTAAGTTTCTCAAGAATACTATTCAATTTTAGCGTGTATTTTTTGTGACCAATTAAGTAATCGTTCTCACAAATTCTCTACACATATACCATTTATGCCAACAATATTAAAAAATCCAGCTTTTAATTAACATGTGTCCCCTGCTTTGCTTGCCAAAATAGCTTACATACTTAAAAATAAAAGAAATGATTCGTTTTTGCATCAAGGGCTGATATAAAGGTATAATCATCCAAAGGATATAATCGCCATGAACCAAGAGACTACGGTTCTACCATATGCCTTAGAGCAACTAGAAAAGGCACTCAGAACTCTAGAGATCGCTGTTATAAACCGTAACGCTGTTATTGATAAAAACAACGAATGGGAAGAAGAAATTCAACAAATGAACGCTGATCGTAGCCGTCTTGCCCAAGAACTCGATAAAACTGAAGCTCATATTGAGCGGCTAGAGGAAGTAAATAAAGAGGTTTCCAAACGATTAATTAAAGCGATGGAAACGATTCGTATAGTTATTGATAGATAAAAAAGGTTTAAATGCATGGAAACCGTTTCCGTCACAATTGATAGCAAAATTTATCGTATTGCTTGTGATAAAGGACAGGAACATCATCTTATAAGGCTTGCAGCTCAATTAGATAAATATATCGCACATCTGAAGGAAAATTTTGGTGAAATTGGTGATAATCGTTTATCGATTATGGCTGGCATTATGATTATCGATGAAATGGAAGAAATAAAACAAGAAAATAAAAAATTACAAGAAAATTATAATGCTCTCTTACGACAACATCATGAAAGAGATCGCACCATGAGCAAAATTATGCGAGACACAACTGAAAGAATTGAAAAGCTCACTCAACAATTACTCAAAGACAATCAACAAAACACAGAAGACCTTTCAGAGAAAGAAAATCTCTAAACACACTTTTTTTTGAAAAAAATTCTATATTCCCGGGATAATCATAAACAACATATCTATTTAAAAGCTAAATGCCTTTTAAATATTATAAAGGATATATGAGCATTTTATTAAGCACTTTTTGTTCCATCATGAGAAACAGAAGCGATACGCAATAAATTCGTAGCACCAGGTGTTCCAAAGGGGATTCCAGCGGTAACAATAAACTGATCTCCTCCATGACAAAACCCCTCTTGAAAAGCAATTGCTGCCGCCCGATCAACCATATCATCCAAATCCTTTGCATCTTCAGTGACAACACAATAAAGCCCCCAAACTAAAGACAAACGCCGCGCTGTTTCAACAATGGGTGATAAAGCAATAATTGGTCTATTGGGACGCTCACGGGATGCACGTATCCCTGTTGTACCGGAAGCAGTGTAAGCAATAATAACTGCCAATTTAAGTGTTGCAGCGATCTGGCGCGCAGCAAGAGAAATTGCATCTGTTCCTGTTGACTCTGGTATAGGGTGTTGCGCACAAACTATAGCTGCATAAGTAGGGTCTTGTTCAATTTGATGTGCGATCCTATTCATCATCAGAACAGCTTCTTCAGGATAAAGACCAGATGCTGATTCAGCAGATAACATCACTGCATCAGTTCCTGCATAAACTGCTGTCGCTACATCTGACACTTCTGCCCGTGTGGGGATAGGTGATGTAATCATTGATTCAAGCATTTGTGTAGCAACAACGACAGGCTTTCCCGCTAAACGACACGCTTTTATGACTTCCATCTGAATAGCAGGAACTCTCTCCAAAGGCATTTCTACACCGAGGTCTCCCCGTGCAATCATAATGCCATCTGAAACATTAATAATCTTTTCTATATGCTCCAAAGCTTGAGGTTTTTCGATTTTAGCCATTAAAGCTACTTTGTTTTTCATTAACTGACGCACCGCTATAATGTCTTCCGGACGCTGAATAAAAGAAAGAGCAACCCAATCAACTGGTTGTTCCAAAACAGCCTGCAAATCATCCTGATCTTTTGGTGTCATGGGACCAAAAGGTAAAATTGTATCAGGGAAACTAACCCCCTTTCGATCAGAAATATGGGTTCCAGAAATAACACGACATTGAATGAAATGACTATCGCATACTTCTGCACGTAATTCTAGCTTTCCATCATTAATCAACAATCGATCTCCCGGCTTAACAGCTGTGAAAACATCCTTATGCGGGAAGAAAACACGCTGTGCATCACCAGGAACATCATGGTCATCTAATGTAAAGCTTTGCCCGACTTCCAAATCCTCTTGCCCTTTAGCAAAGCAACCAACGCGCAATTTTGGTCCCTGTATATCGACCAAAATACCGATTGGCCGACGAACAGTTTTTTCGACATTTCGTATACGTTTTACCAAACAACGCATTGTCTCATGATCAAGATGGCTCATATTAAGACGAAAAACATCCGCCCCAGCTGTAAAAAGCTTTTCGATCATCATAACTGAAGAAGAAGAAGGACCGAGGGTAGCAATAATTTTGACCTTACGTGCACAATTCACGGTGGGGAAACTCCTGGAAAAGCAGAAGGATGAAAAACCGAATCATTGAACAAAGACTTATCAGTCAACTGTACCATCCAGCTGATTTGATTTCCTGTATCAATTTCTTTAAATCCCGCCTTTTGAAACCCCCTTGCAAAACAATCATGAACTCCTTGAATAGTAAATTGACTATCTTTCACACACATCGTTATAGGACCTGGCCAGCTATTCTTTTTGTGAGACCCTTCAGCATAAAGATAATAGAACCGAGAAGAAAGCGCCCCATCAACTAAAGTTTTACATCCTGCATCTGGGATCACCCACCAACCTTCACTTACCCAACCTGACAATGTACGATAACCCAAAGCAACACCAACAGAGTGTTGCGTGTTATTACAAACACGAAAGTCAGCTTTTGCAAAATGCACAAATAAAAATAAGGACAAAGTGCTCAAAAGAAACAGCCCTAACCTTTTTTGCAATAACCATCTTTGTCTTTTGGCAATCACAAAATTACCTTTCTCTATGTATTCTACAAAAATAAATTATCTATCTCTTTATTTTTAAATTTAAAAGACCCTTTATACAGAGGATACATTTTCGCTTTTTCTGTTTTTTATTTCTTTTTTGTCAATGTGCATAGCATAAAATTTTACAAAATATTTAAAGTCAATTTGTAAAAAATAACACAATTTAGTTTATTTTCTGTTTTTCAGGTATCCGTAACACCAGTTTATCGTCAGAAAAACAGCTTAAAACATAGAGTCTGGAGAAAATATAATGGACACAGTGACGGATCAAACACATGCTATCTCTGCAAATCAACTACGTGCTTTTATAGAGCGTATTGAACGGCTAGAAGAAGAAAAAAAAACCATTTCTGATGATATTAAAGAAGTTTACACTGAACTTAAAGGGTCTGGTTTTGACAGTAAAGCCGTTCGCAATATTATACGCCTGCGTAAAAAGGAAGACCATGAACGGTTAGAAGAAGAGGCAATCCTCCAACTTTATAAAAATGCACTCGGCATGAATTAAGCCGAATGCATTTTTTGTTCCATTTCTTCGCGTAAAAGTTCAAGCTCTAACCACTCTTCTTCTTTTTGGGCGCAAGAATTTTTCTTCTCTTCCAGCGCTGTCGATAAACGCTCAAAACGATCTTTATCGCAGCAATACAGTGCTGGATCAGAGAGCTCTTTTTCGATTTTTTGAATTTCGTTCTGCAAAGCTGCAATTTGTTCAGGCAATTTTTTCAGCGCATAAACTTGATTGTAGGACAATTTTCGTATCGTTTTTTTACCTCGAGATGAGACATTTTTTATATGATCCCGCCGCTCACGAGTCTTGGATAACTCTTTACGTTCTAACGATACCTCTTTCCTGCCTTGTACTGCCAGCATATCGCTATAACCTCCAGCGTATAAAGCCCACAGACCATTGCC
This sequence comes from Bartonella eidoli, assembly GCF_036576145.1. Classification (NCBI taxonomy): domain Bacteria; kingdom Pseudomonadati; phylum Pseudomonadota; class Alphaproteobacteria; order Hyphomicrobiales; family Bartonellaceae; genus Bartonella; species Bartonella eidoli. The sequence goes on from NZ_JBAFWX010000003.1 coordinate 187,880, forward strand.
TTGAGGCGCCAATATATGAGTCGCCGTTCGATCCAAAAAATCCCTATCATGACTGACTAACAATACTGTCCCATCGAAATCAGCAATAAACTCTTGGAGCAAGTCCAATGTTTCCATATCTAAATCATTTGTTGGCTCATCTAACACAAAAAAATTTGCAGGCTGTGAAAGAAGTCGAGCAAGTATCAAGCGAGCTCTTTCTCCACCAGACAACTCTTTGATTGGTGTGCGCCTTTGCTCTGGCAAAAACAAAAAGTCCTTCATATAAGAAGTGACATGCCGCTCTTGCCCATTTATCAAGAGAGTATCACCCCTCCCACCAGTTAAGTACTGCGCTAAAGTTTCTTCTTCATTTAAAATACGTTGCTGATCAAGAAATGCCATGGATAAATTATATCCATGCTTAAGTGTTCCACTATCAACAGATTTCTGCCCGATAAGGATGGAAAGTAATGTTGTTTTTCCAATACCATTAGGACCAACCAGACCAATTCTATCACCACGTTGGATCCGCAAAGATAAATCTTTTACAATGATGCGCTCATCACCATAAGCTTTTGAAATTTTCTTAGCCTCAAGCACTAATTGACCAGATCTTTGACTTTTAGCCGCTTCTAAAAACGCACTTCCGGGTGACTGTTTATAATTTTTTTGTGTCTGTCGGAGTTCTTTTAACGCATCCAAACGCCGCACATTACGTTTACGCCGAGCGGTCACTCCATAACGCAACCATTGCTCTTCACGTTCGATTTGTCGACCCAATTTATGCTGATTTTGTGCTTCTTCTTCAAGCACCTTATCACGCCAACTCTCAAATTCAGAAAAACGCTTCTCTAACCGTATAGCTGTCCCCCGATCAAGCCATATTATTGAATGCGCAACATTTTCTAAAAATCTTCGATCATGAGAAACCACAACTATTGCCGAATGCAAAGAACGTAAAACACCTTCAAGCCATTCAATTGTTGGTAAATCCAAGTGATTTGTTGGTTCATCTAAGAGAAGAACATCTGGTTTTACTGCAATTGCCCGTAATAATGAAACACGGCGCTTTTCTCCTCCAGAAAGCGTTTCCAGTTTTTCATATCCAGAAAAACCGATATCTCTGAGAAGCGTATTTACCCATTGCACATCTGGAACATCACTTAAACCAGCTTCCACATATGTACGCACATCCTCAGCTCCTGTACAGTCAGGATTTTGCGATACATAACGAACAATCCCCCCAGGGTGACGAAAAATCTCCCCTTCACTGGGTTCTGTCATCCCTGCGGCGATTTTTAAAAGCGTCGATTTACCACATCCGTTACGACCCACCAGCGCAATACGCGCTCCCTGCTCTACAGATAAGCAAATGTTATTGAGCAAATGTGTTTTTCCAAAACTTAGAAAAACACGATCAAGCCGCAGCACTGGCACTGTAATCAACGTCGATAACAAGGTGCCTTATACAATACACCTCCTCTGCCCTGATAAGTGCACAATTCTGGCGTCTGCGGAGCTTGAGAACAAGGTGCTTGATACAAGCGCCCACGACCACTACGATAACTGCATAATTCTGGCGCCCGAGGAGCTTGAGAACAAGGTGCTTGATACAAGCGCCCACGACCGCTACGATAACTGCATAACTGTGACTGCTGGGCCATCTGCCTTTTTTGATTAGCCGCAACCCCAGCCACTGAACCTGTAAGAGCTCCAATTGCTGCACCAGCAAGTGCCGCATCAGGAGTGCTTCCAATTGCTGTTCCTGCCAAGGCCCCTATTGCTGCTCCCCCAGTACCATACCGTGCAACTCTCTGTTCACTGACAGAACAACCGACCAAACTGACACTTACAGCTGAAACAGCTGTTATTTTTAAAATTGATTTTAACATATGAAAACCTTTCTTCTTTTAAAGATCAAAATATATCATTCATGTCAGCACTTATTAACCCCCCCCCCTTACCTTACCCGAACATAGCAAAAGAGCTTCACAGAATAGGTACAGACGCCAACAATATAGCTTTTCCAGAACTTAAATGACAAGAAAAGGTTCCACAAATACGATTAGAAAGTGTTAAAGAAGACCCAAAAGATACATTTTTACTCTCAATTGGCCATTTTACCCCTGACAAAGTTAATCCTTGTAAATCAGAAAAACCAATAATGCTAAAAAGGCAGTCATCAGGCAAATCACATACAAAAGGTTTTGGCAAGACTGGCCACCCTTCTTCACAACCATTGGTTAATAATACTGAAATGCCTTTTTCTGCCATCACGAGTGCTTGCGTCATATGAGAAAGAATATGATCGTTTCTGTCTCCTCCAAAAGCACCACATAAAATGAGCCGTTTAGCACCATTTTGTAGAGCTTTTTCACACGCCAGCGCGCAATCAGTCTTATCTTTATCTGAAGGGAAAACTTCACGAGGCACATCTTTATATTGGCACATTAAATCCTGATCAGATGAATCAAAATCACCCAACCATAATTCAGGCACAACATTCAATGCAGCAGCATGACGCATTCCGCCATCGGCTGCAATGACCCTACTATTTTGAATTTGGGAACGCAAACGATCTGTAATACAGAGCTCCCCATTTAACAATATTGTAAATGTTGTCATGCTATATCATGCCTTTCACATCGTAATAGTTTTTCCATTTATTCATAAAGAATAGCTTCCATTTATTTATAAAGAACAGCCATGCTATAGCTAAAGGAATATTTCTAAAAAACTTCTTCATTGCAAAGAGTATAAAAATACGCATAAGATTTGCAAAGAATATAATCAATAAAAGGGGTATACAGTGATCCAAGGAATCAGATTTTTTCAGCAAAGATTTCTTTCCTACATTAGGATCTATCAGGCCTCTCTCATAGGTTTAGCATTTTTTCTTTCTTCCTGTCATAGTACTCTTTCTCCTCATCATACATCTTCCGCTTTACACTCTTCTGAAAGAAGCAAACAACACGCCGAAAATAATGCGTACGATACATTAGGAGCAAGACAACACCCACGTATTTTAAAAATATATGGCGGTGCCTATAAGAATCCAAAGCTTGAAAAGATGTTAGCAAAAATTGTGCATAAACTGACTTCTGCTTCAAAAAATTTTCATCAAACTTATTATGTCACAACTTTGGATTCAGAAAGTGTTAATGCATTTGCTCTCCCAGGTGGTTACATTTATGTAACACGAGGAATGCTGGCGCTCGCCAATGATTCTTCAGAGGTTGCTGCAGTTTTAGCACATGAAATAGCACACATTATCGCCAATCATGGTATTTTGCGCCTGCAAAAAAAAGCAGAGCTCAAACTCAAAAATCGTAACGATACAAATATACTATCACCTTCCAGCACAAACTACCAAGACACGATAAAAAATGAAAAACAACTCGCACAATTTTCACGTAATCAGGAACTACAAGCTGACTCAATTGCGATCGAATTGCTCAACCGCGCTGGATATGATCCATTTGCATCACCCCGTTTTTTACAGTCACTTGAGGCCTATAATGCTTTTTGCAATAGCTCCAGCGACACAAATACTTCGTTAGATTTTTTAGCAACACACCCCACAACCCCTGAGCGAATTCATCTTGCAATAAAAAAAGCCCTTAAAATCAGTAAACCTAACACGGGAATGAGAGATCGTGACGGTTTCTTAAATAGCATTGACGGTACAATTTTTGGTGGTAGCTCTGATAAAGGTTATATTCGAGAAAACCAGTTTATTCATCCGAAATTAGGTATAAGCTTTTCTTTTCCAAATGGTTTTAAAATAACGAATTCGTCTGATGCTGTTTTAGCCAGTAATCCCGATAAAATTGCAATTCGTTTTGATGCAGTGCCATTTTCTTCTAATATATCCGTAAGCGACTATTTGAAAAGCGGATGGATTTCAGGATTAGATGAATCGTCTGTTCATCCAATCATGATACAAGGCTTGTATGGCGCCCATGCCCATGCTTTCAATGAACAATGGCAATTTAACGTGGTCGTCATTTTGTTTAATAACCACGCCTTCCGCTTTCTCACTGCGGCTCCTCATAATTCCCCAAACTTTGAAGCTGTTGCCAAAAGCACTGTTCAAAGTTTTCGTCCTCTTTCATCTTTACAGTTAAGCAGGCTAAAACCTTTAAGAATACATGTCATACGCATTAAAAAAGCAGAAAGCGTTGCAAACCTTTCTAATAAAATGCAAGGGACAGCCCATAAAGAAAAGTTATTTCGCATTATTAATGCACTTCCACCAAACCAAACGTTACATGCAGGCACACGTATTAAAATTATCTCGCAATAAGTGGTTGAACTTTCTTGAATTTTTAACTCTCAATAACAAGAATACATGTAAAAGCAGAAAGCGTTGCAAACCTTTCTAATAAAGTGCAAGGGATCCCATAAAGAAAAGTTATTTTGCATTATTAATGCACTTCCACCAACCTAAACGTTACATGCAGGCACACATATTAAAATTATCTCGCAATAAGTGTTGAACTTTCTTGAATTTTTAACTCTCAATCATTTGCTAAAACTGATGCAATTGCACTTCAACAAAAACAGATATATTGCATATCACCCCCCTATGCAAACACATATTTCAATTTTATTTTTCGCTAAATTCTTTTAAAAAGCTTTTACACTTCATATGCTTCTAACGGATTAGCACTAAGCAACGCCGAACGTAGCTTTTGCAAAGCCCGCGCTTCAATTTGCCGCACTCTCTCTTTAGAAATTCCCAACTTCTCACCCAGAACTTCTAAAGTAGCACTCTCTTCATTTAAGCGACGAAAACGAATAATTTCAAGTTCCCGTTCATTGAGAATCTCTAGAGCATCATAAAGCCATTGCATCCGGCGTTGGCTGTCAATTGCTTGCTCGATTAAAGCATCTGGAAGGGGGTTCTCATCCACGAGAGCATCCATTTTAGCAACAGAACCGTCGTTACTCTCAGAGATAGAAACACTCAATGAATTATCAGAACCAGAGAAACGGAAATCCATCGTTTCAACGTCACGAACTGAAACACCAAGCTTATCAGCAATCGTACGAAAAATATCTTGTTTTGTCAAAGCGCTATCATCTTGTACCAATTTAGCCCGCAACCGACGAAGGTTAAAGAAAAGGGCTTTTTGAGAAGAACTTGTTCCTCCTCTAACAATTGACCAATTTCTTAAAATATAATCTTGAATAGAAGCGCGTACCCACCATGTTGCGTAAGTTGAAAACCGAACCTCTCTGTCAGGCTCAAAACGTGCTGCAGCTTCTAGTAGCCCTACATATCCTTCTTGTACTAAATCTCCCAATGGCATTTTGAAACGTTTAAAGCGATTTGCAATCGCAATGACCAAACGCATATGAGCAGCTGCAATTTGATGCATAGCATCATCATCACGCTTATCTTTCCATCGCAGAGCTAAATCATACTCTTTTTGCCGCTCAAGATAAGGCGCTTGCATAGCAGAACGCATCATCTCACGTCCTAAGCTTTTGTCTGCATCGCCATAATTTTTGCCATTTTTATATACAGCACTTACAAGATTACTCATAATAACCCCTTGCGATTTTAATTACCAAACCGATTTGGTAACAACACACCACCGTTATCAAAAAAACTAAAAGTTGTTTATTTAGTACACACTACTTTAACGTGTATTTTTATAATCGCAATTGTTTTTTTACTGTAATCACAAAAATTACTACTTTAAGATGTAAATTTACTGGTGCAATGGGTATAATATGGGGAAATATTCTAAGAATTGTTGTAATAAATTTTTCTATTATCTTTTTCAAGAATAAACAAAAGATCAATATTATCAATAAATTAGTATTTTTTATTTAGCAATCATCCCATTTATCCTTTAAATCAGCAATATATTAAATAAATCGTATGCTCACAATTTTCTAACGCAACCTAAAAGTGTGTATGGTATAAAAAGCATTAAAATTGAAGAAAAAAGAAATAATTAAAGTTAAATTAGTCTAAACAAAACAAAATTGGTCTACAGAAGCGTCAAAAAAACAACAAGAGTGATTGAAGCAAGTAGAACAAACGTGCTAAAGGAGCAGCACAATTACTTAATTGTTACTTACTTGTCAGCAATAAGCTTTTACGGGTGCAATACTAAGAAAGAAAATGATCATGGATAGCAAGATTATTCAACAGAATGATATTCTTCAGGATGACGCTCTTATTGAAAAACATGGAAATGGTAAGTTTGAAGGTTTTCGTTTTTATCCCAACAAAAGCAGTACCGATCAAACAATTGATACGCAAAATTTAGCAAACGACGAAAATCTAATTCTTGCCTTTGTTAAACGTGCAACACGTTTTTGTGCTTCTGCAAATGGAGATTTTACACTCAGTTCTGATGGTATCGTACGCTGGACTGGTCAACCCGTAGGAAAATTGATCGCAACAGAAGAGTTTTTAAGCCCAAGAGCCATTCTTTTAGCGGATACACAATTAACGGGAGAAGCCCACGATAAAGTCGTCAAAAGATTAGAACGTTTCATCACTTTCCATTTTGAAACCGCTTTAAAACCATTGTTTGACTTACGCAATGCCGATAGCTTAACAGATTCAACAAAAGGCCTCGCCCAAAAACTCATAAACTCATTAGGAATCGTTCCTCGTCGAGAAGTCGCTGACACGGTCAAAAATCTTGACCAATTATCACGGGCGGTGCTGCGGCGGTTAGGTGTTCGGTTTGGTGCATTCCATATCTATGTTGCAGCAATGCTTAAACCGGCTCCCGTCCAAGCCATTATGCTTTTATGGAATCTTCAAAATGAAGGCCATGATCAAACAGGATTAAATGAGATTCTTGCCGCTTTGTCTGCTGGGCGAACCTCTTTAGTTGTTGATCCAGCTTACAACCCCCGATTTTATCAGCTAGCTGGTTACCGGATATTAGGCCGCCGTGCTGTTCGGGTTGATATTTTAGAGCGCCTTGCTAATCTTATTCGCTCTGCGGTTAACTGGAAACCAGGAACAGAACCAAAACCTGATGGAGCGTATGATGGAAAAAGCTTTTTTTCTACTCCCACAATGATGTCTATTCTTGGGGCCAATGGAACCGATATGGAAGAAATTCTTAAAGGCCTTGGATACCAATCACATCCTTGTAGCAGTGCTGTTTTTGATCAAAATCTTCTTCAAAGTAAATCCTCTATTCACATATATCCAATAGAAAAAAGCATTCCAGAAGCAGAATGTGTTGGCGACCAATGGCAAACAATAAATGCATCAAAAGTTACTGAAAAAGATAAAGCTTTACATAGTGTTATTGAGAAACAACCTAATTCTGCGAATTGTTTACCTTCCGCTGAGCCTGTAGGCAATTTTGCTAAACAAAAACACAATATCCCAGAAAATAAGGTTATTTTACTCTGGCGTTATAATCATCAAACTCATCATCACTCTCACAAAAACCGTGATAAGTCTGAACAAGGATGGAAAAATAAACACAAGAAAACCTTTAAAAGGGAGAGAAATGCCAATGAAAATACTCCCGCTAAAACTGAATCACGTGCCAATTATAAATCGAGCAAAAAAAACCATAAACATCTAAATAATAAATCATCTCAGAAAGAGAAACAGCTTAACCTTGATTCACCTTTTGCCAAACTAATGGAGTTGCGTAATCAACTTACAAAAAAATAATAAAGATGTGCCTACACACTTTCCTATAAAGATTACTAGAGTGAAAAATGGAGGTTGATCTTGGCCTATGTAGTCACCGACAATTGTATTGCCTGTAAATATACTGATTGTGTTGAAGTTTGTCCTGTTGATTGTTTTTATGAAGGTGAAAACATGCTTGTTATTCATCCGGATGAATGCATAGATTGTGGTGTATGCGAACCAGAGTGCCCAGCAGAAGCCATTAAACCAGATACAGAGCCAGGGTTAGAAAAATGGCAAGAACTTAATCTACATTATGCAACAAAATGGCCTAATTTAACTATTCGCAAAGACCCTCTTCCTCAAGCCAAAGAAATGGATGGCGTACCAAATAAATTAGACAAGTATTTTTCAGAAAGTCCAGGAAGTGGTGAATAATAATTGTATATTCATATACCATTCAAAACTTCAAATCTTGTTGTACAAAGATAAAAAATTCTAAGCGAAATGATTGATTTTTTTAATTCGTAGTGTTAATGTTGCTTTGAGACAATTATCTTTCTAAGTATTTTTTCTTTGCTTTTTAGTTATAAAGCGGGGTGTTTTTTTATATTTAAAAGTACTCAACTTTTATGCTCACTAGATTAATGTAATATACTTGGTCAAAGAATATTAAGCGTTTAGGCTTTTAGCTTGTTTTTTTGCGCATTTATTGGTCATAAAGGGAGTAAACTAAAATGGCATCCCAATATAGCACTTCTTCTTCTGATACTAAGGGATTTTCTACCCTTGAATATATTGTCTATCCTACCCACGGAGTAGGACAAATTATAGCAATCGAAGATCAAGAAGTTGCAGGACATAAATTAAAGCTTTTCGTTATTCACTTTGCTAAAGATAAAATGGATGTTAAAGTACCAGTTGCAAAAGCAATTTCTGTTGGAATGCGTAAACTATCTGCAGTTGGTTCTGTTGAGAGAGCATTAAAAATTTTGCAAGGCAAAGCACGTGTTAAACGAACCATGTGGTCGCGTCGCGCTCAAGAATATGATGCTAAAATCAATTCAGGAGATCTCATTTGTATTGCAGAAGTTGTGCGCGATCTTTTTCGTTCTGATATGCAGCCTGAGCAATCTTATTCTGAACGTCAGCTCTATACTGCTGCGCTTGAACGGATGGCTCGTGAAATTGCTGTTATCAATAGTCTTTCTGAAACAGAAACCATCAATCTCATAGAGATGCACCTTTCTAACAGATCGAAACGTGAATTTAAAACGGAAATAAAAGATTCTAGTGCAAACAGTAATTCTATTTGTGCAGCATAGTGAGCAATAAGAAGTATTCATCATAAGAAAAAACCAGTATATAACTGGTTTTTTCTAGTAATTCTTGTCATATAGAAGAACATTTATAAAAATCATCCAGGTTTTGCCTATAAAATAGGCCGATGAAATTAAGTTTAGCCTCTGTCATAAATTTTAATGCTGCTGAAATAAAATATCATCTAGTTATTAAAAACCTAATAAAGCGGCACGGATATCCTCCGCATCCCCTGCACAAAGATTCGCCAAGCTCCTTTAAAGGATCGCCTTACCATCTCTCAAAATAATAAATAACTCCATCAATAATTTGCATATATGGTCAAAAATTTAATACAAAAATAAAGACCAGATGTGAACTCACATGGAAAGAAATATACCTTCCCCTTGCAGCTGACACTGGTCTATGACACTGATGGAAAATATCTACCTGCTACTTTGCAAATAGATAAAAACTTTTAATCTTTAGCAGGCAAGACTGAACGCCCGCGATACATTCCAGTTTTTAAATTAATGTGATGAGGACGACGCAATTCACCAGAATCTTTATCCTCGATATAAGTCGGCGCCTTAAGGGAATCAGCCGAACGACGCATACCCCGTTTTGATGGAGAAGTTTTTCGTTTAGGTACAGCCATAAATAGACACTCCAAATACACTAGAAAAGATAGGTAGCATCAAAATGACACAGCCCTTATCAATAAACATCAGAAAACTCAACCTATTCTATACACTGATTAAACCCTTTTGACTAGACTCTCATTTAATTTTTTGTTTGTCTGCAATATAAACCTCTCTCCACCCTATATATATGAAACAATAAAAATTAAAGTCTGTGCAAATTGAGTAAAATAAGCAAAAATCATAGCTTTATGCTATAAACCTTAAAATTTGATTTTATAAAAGAACACAAGGGGAAGCAGAGATGCATGAATTTACTACCTTTCTTGCACAACATGCTCACAGTATTGAAGAACAACTTGATAAGCTGTTAAATAATAAAGTTCAAAATGGTGAAATCGCTCGCCCTGAAATATTGATTAAAGCTATGCGCCATGGCACCCTAAATGGCGGTAAACGACTACGCCCCTTTCTTGTTATTCAAAGTGCCGCACTTTTTGACATACCTGCCAAACACGCTCTCAATGTTGCAGTCGCTTTAGAATGTGTTCACTGTTACTCTCTTATTCATGATGATCTTCCTGCTATGGATAATGACACACTCCGCCGCGGACAACCAACAGTCCACGTAGCATTTGATGAAGCAACAGCAATTTTAGCAGGCAATGCTCTTTTAACATTTGCCTTTGAAATTATTGCACATAAAGCATGTGAACTTTCTTTTGAAACCAGAATAAATCTGATCACAGCTCTTGCGAAATCAGCAGGAGTCGGAGGAATGCTTGGTGGACAAATACTCGATCTTGAAGCTGAAAAGAAACCACAAGATATCAACAGCATTATTACTCTACAACGCATGAAAACAGCTGCTCTTATGAGCTTTGCGTGCCAAGCCGGAGCAATTATTGGCAATGCTTCCAATACACTGACCCAAACACTTTCTGATTTTGGTACACACATTGGCCTTGCATTTCAACTATCAGATGACCTTCTTGATGTCACTGCCAGCACTGCAGTTTTAGGCAAAACAGCAGGCAAAGACGCCGCATCACACAAAGCTACTTTTGTCGACATGTATGGTATTAAAGAAACACAAAAAAAACGAGATGAACTTATCGCTAAAGCAGAAGAACTGTTACTCCCTTTTGGAGAAAAAGCCAAAGCTCTCCACCAAGCTAGCCGTTTTATAGCTACACGTGAGAACTAAACCACTCTTCTATTTTCTTTCTCCCATCACGATAGATATCGTAAGGTTACAAAATATTTTTTTGTTTTACCCCTGTCCAAAACGCGTATGAATATAATCTCCCAATATTTTTTCAAATTCCTCCGCGATATGATCACCACGTAAGGTTTTTACCTTTTTTCCATCCACGAAAACGGGCGCTGCTGGACTTTCTCCTACCCCAGGTAATGATATCCCAATATCAGCATGCTTAGACTCCCCTGGCCCATTTACAATGCATCCCATCACTGCAACTTTCAACCCTTCAACACCAGGATATTTCTCACGCCACAATGGCATATTTTTATACAAATCCGATTCAATTTTTTGTGCCAATTGCTGAAAAACAGTCGAAGTCGTCCGACCACATCCAGGACAAGCAGCCACAACAGGCAAAAACTGTCTAAAGCCCATCACTTGCAAAAGTTCTTGACCAACTTTTACTTCCCTTGTCCGATCTCCGCCAGGCTCAGGTGTTAATGAAATCCGGATTGTATCTCCAATGCCCTGCTGCAATAAAATTCCTAAAGCGACAGAAGAAGCAACTATACCCTTTGTTCCCATCCCAGCTTCTGTCAATCCCAAATGGAGTGCATAATCACAACGCTCTGCCAAAGTGCTATAAACAGCGATGAGATCTTGTACGTTACTTACTTTAGCAGACAGAATAATTTTATCACGTCCCAGCCCTATTTCTTCAGCAAAGTAAGCAGACTTAAGAGCAGACTGAACAACAGCTTCACGCATCACTTCAGCTACAGATACAGGGCTCTTTTGCTTAGCATTCTCATCCATTAGTTGTGTCAACAACACATTATCAAGTGATCCCCAATTTACACCAATTCTAATAGGCTTATTATAGCGACAAGCAAACTCTATAATTTCTGCGAACTGACGATCTTTTTTTACACCAAAACCAACATTTCCGGGATTAATCCGATATTTTGCAAGTGCTTCAGCACATGCAGAATGCTCTGATAAAAGCTTGTGACCTATATAATGAAAGTCTCCTACCAAAGGAACAGCAATCCTTAATTGTTGCAATCGTTCCTGTATTTTAGGCACAGCAGCAGCAGCTTCATCACGGTCAACAGTTATCCGAACCAGTTGCGAACCCGCCCTCCAAAGAGCAGCGATTTGAGTAACTGTTGCAGCAATATCAGCAGTATCTGTATTTGTCATCGATTGAACAACAATTGGGCTATCTCCACCAACAACCACATTGCCAACCGTAACAGCGACAGATCGACGCCGTTTTAAAGGTTTAGATAAATAATACACTCTGCTTATAAAATCCTTCAATTCTTAAAAACTATGCACTCGAATTATTACTATAGCAACGCTTATCAAAGTAAAACCCGAAAAAAATTTATTAAAGAATTTCATTACTTAAGAAAAAATCTTTTATTTCCATTCCTGGTCAACACACGACACAATCAATGCAACCTTTCAATTTTAAAACCATTATACCAAAACCAAACATAATTCCAACTTCCATCAAACAGTATACGATATGAAGGAGTTTCAAGATGCGTCTATTTTCAACCCATTCTCAAAATGGTAAAATTAAAAAAGGCATTACACAATTTAAAAATGAAATCACCCCAAGAAGAAATTGGCATTTTCATAATAATCAACTTGATAATATATCTGACATGTTTAACAACTGGCTACAAAAAAGCTGCCACGCACTTTCTCACTTAGGTCAACATGGAATAGAACTGAAAAAAAAAGCAAAAGCAAACCCTAAAAAAACTATCGCATTGGCTACAAGTATCGCTTTAGCTGGTTTTTTATTAACACGTAAAAATTAAAATATTCCAATCACACAATATCTCTAATGTCTAAGCCCGCTTTGATGCGGGCACCTCCTATGCTTTTTAAATATCATAGGAGATATTCTCCTCTTTTTTGATCAAGACAAATAATTAAAACAGTATTGTAAAACATTCATCAAAACAAACCAAACAAAGTCTTCTAAAGTTAACACCCATTTACTATAAGCAAATGGCATAAAAACAAAATTAAACAAAATCAAAAACTTAACCTCCAAAAACGTGTTTAGAAGTATCTACATAAGTGACCACAGACATACCAGGAATGAGTTTTTCAGTATCGGCTTGCCCAGGATCTAAAACGATACGAACAGAAATACGTTGAGCAATTTTTATAAAATTACCGATTGCAGTATCTGTTTTTAACAATGCAAACTCTGACCCCGTTGCAGGCGCAAAACGATCAACTCTCCCTGTTAATTTTTTATTCTTTAACGCATCAACAGAAAAAATAACAGGTTGCCCAACACGCATCTGATAAAGTTGAGTTTCCTTATAATTTGCAATAACCCAAATATCATCAGAAATAACCGATACTAATTGTGTACCAGGTAAAACATACTGTCCAACTCTCGCACCAACTAACCCAACATGCCCTGTTCTAGGAGACAGAATTTTCGTATGCTTCAAATTAAGTTTAGCCAACTCAACGCCAACCTTTGCTCCATCAACTTCTGACTGTAAGCTTTGCCGTTCAAGACCCAATTGTTTTTGCAACTGGCGCTTTGTTTCAAGTGAAGCCAATAATTGCGAAAGAGGGCGAGAAGCACCATCAAAACCCTGTTTTTTTTGTCCAGAAAGAGCATTAGAAAATGTCTGAGAACGTGCTAATTCAATTTCTGCTATATTAATTTCTCCCTGCAAAATTTGATCCTGTAACACAATACTTGCAAGTTTTGCATTTTTTGAATCAAGAACAGCTTGGGCCTGAGCAAGTTGTTGTTTAAAGAGAGAATCATCGAGTTCAAAGAGCAGCATTCCCTGTTCAACTTTTTGATAATCTTGAACATAAATCCGTGCAACCACACCAGCAATCTGTGGACTAACGAAAGTAACATTCCCCTTAATTGAAGCATTATCTGTCATTTGAATCGCGCTAACAAAAGGAGGTAACTTCCAAGCCCATAAAATCAATAAAATACCAATAGCACCTGATAAGAGCGCAATAACTGTTCTATTTAGCCGAAATAATCTTATCACTTTTAATGCTTTGATCATTTTTACTCTCCTTTGTTAACATTACCTTGCTTTTTGAATGCTATCAAAGAACATGATTGCAGTAATATTTTTGCAAGAAAAATAACAAATACAACTGTTGCAATATAAAAATACAGGCGATAAACATCGTTATAAGCAAAGATATTTGCAGTTAACTTGAGTTTCTCAATGAGTTCAGCCAACCCGTATCCATCTTCCCCAAAACTATGTGGTACTGAAGCACCAGAAAGAGATGGAAATATGGTACTCATTTCACCTGAAACAAGAGGGTCTGTCACAACAATATTTTGCGTTAAACGCTCAAAATGCATGTGAGCAAAAAAAAGCTGTAAACTACCAAAAAATGCTGAACTCATTAACCCACCTGTCATCTGCGTCAGCAAAAAAATCGTAATAAAACTTAAAACATAACGAGGTCCTCGTTCACTAGAGACCATGAATCCTTTAAAAAGAGCCGGTGATAAAAAAAGCGTATAAGCAAAACCAATCAATCCTTGACTTAACATCATATCTTCCGGACGCGTTAACTGGCTCACATAACTGTCCAAATAAGATCCAAGAGCCAAACAGCTCAAGGAAGTCAGATAAAAATAATCCTCACGACCAGCACGTAAAAAAAAGACACAAATTCCTCCCCCTAAAATAATACCAAAAACAACAGCAAGATACATAGGCGCCATCTCGGAATTTAATAAGCCAAAAAGATTAAAAAATTGCGTTGCTAAATTTGAGTTTTCCAATAAAAGAACGCGAAAAACCAATAAGACGAGAACAGGCTGCAGCATTTCTCTACTAAAAAGCCAACGAAAATCAATTAATGGTTTTTCCCTATTAAATTCAATAATACTTGCAGTAACCAAGGACAAAATAACAACCACAAAACCCCAACCAATCCACGGAGCTTCATACCACCAATACATCGAGCCAACAGACATAATCACTGCATTCAACCCAAGACCAAGTGCAATGAGCCCATAACTTACCCAATCTAACTTCAATATAACTTTATTGCGTGCAACGGGAGTAAGGGGAAGAGCAAAGATGCACCCTAAACTAATAAGAACCAACCCCATTTCCAAAGCGGAAAGAGCGAAAAACCCACCATTTTCAAACAAATTAGGAGAAATTAAATGGGACAAAGGCGCTGCCAAATTTGCATTCATATAATTCAAACTAAGCCCAACAGTAAATTTTTTTGCCGGAGCAAAAGCCTCCATCATATAAAGCAGTGCAAGTGAAGCCAATGGTGCAGCAGCAATTCCAGCAAAAAAACGAATGATCAGCGCGGAACGCAAATCCGTTACAAATAACTGTAAAACACAGACCAATAAGAACCCAAGGATTGATAACTCAGCAAAAGCACGAAGACCAAAATGATAGCGAATTTTAATTAACATAATCGCAACACTTACATTTGGAGCCATATAGACAGCAACCAACCACGCAGTTTCAGCCATGGTTGCATGAAAATCTCCAGTAAGTTGTATAATGTTAGATTGAACAATATTCGCCCCTATCCCATAGGCCCATTGCAAAACAAAGGAGGCGCAAATATAAACAAAACACTTCAGTAAAGGTCCAGCGAAAATACTACCAGGATTAGGGAAAGGTCCTGTATTTTTAGCAGACACAACCGCACTATTTTTACCGCTCATGTCGCTTCTTCCTAAGTGACCTATTATTCTTTCATCAAAGTACCATCGATATCTGTCAATTGACACAAAAATTCTTCTACTTTTTTATTTTTCTCACTACATGTTTTCCCTTCCAACGATGCGCGAACTTGCAAAATTTTTTGTTCTAACAAATTAAGAGAAAGATGATCAACAGAAACGATTTTTTCAGCCAAAAGAAAACAACCTGAGGAAGAAATATCAGCGATACCTCCACACACAGCAAATAATTTCTCACCTGAAGAAGAAAGAACGCGAACACCCCCAAGTATAATGCTTGCCACTAAAGATGCATGATGAGCCATAACCGTTAGATTTCCTGAGGCCGAAGGAAGAACAACAGACGTCACCTGACCTGAAAAAATGAGCTTTTCAGGTGATACAAGCTCAAACAAAAAATGTTCTACTTTATTGTTTTCCACAGCGGCCTCCACACAAGCCCAATAAAAAAATCTCTTACGCTAAAATTTTCCTCTTATGAAGAGGCTTCTGCAATGAGTCGCTTTCCTTTTTCAATGGCTTCATCAATTGAACCAACCATATAAAAAGCCGCCTCTGGCAAATCATCATAATCACCAGCGCAAAGCCCTTTAAAGCCTTTAATTGTATCTTCTAAAGGAACAAGTTTTCCAGGTGAACCAGTAAAAGCTTCAGCCACATGGAAAGGTTGCGAAAGAAACCGCTCAATTTTACGTGCTCGCCCTACCAATAACTTATCATCTTCAGAAAGCTCATCCATACCAAGAATAGCAATAATATCCTGCAATGACCTGTAGCGCTGTAAAATGGTTTGCACCTGATTTGCAACAGTATAATGCTCTTCACCCACAATCAATGGATCTAACATGCGTGAAAATGAATCGAGCGGATCAACTGCTGGATAAATACCCTTTTCAGCGATTGAACGGGAAAGAACCGTTGTAGCATCCAAATGGGCAAAAGATGTTGCAGGTGCGGGATCAGTTAAATCATCAGCAGGAACATAAATAGCCTGAACGGAAGTAATAGACCCTGTCTTTGTACTGGTAATACGCTCTTGTAAAGCTCCCATATCCGTTGCCAAAGTTGGCTGATACCCCACAGCAGAAGGGATACGGCCTAAAAGGGCCGACACTTCAGCTCCCGCTTGCGTAAAACGGAAAATATTATCTACGAAGAACAAAACGTCTTGGCCTTCATCACGAAAACTTTCTGCAATAGTCAGCCCTGAAAGAGCGACACGTGCACGAGCTCCTGGCGGTTCATTCATTTGCCCATAAACAAGTGCACATTTTGACCCTTCTGTTGAACCATTATTGTCTTTTGGATTTACATTCACACGGCTTTCGATCATTTCATAATAAAGATCATTTCCTTCACGTGTGCGCTCTCCAACACCAGCAAACACGGAGTATCCCCCATGAGCCTTTGCAATATTATTGATAAGTTCCATAATTAAAACAGTTTTACCAACACCAGCGCCCCCAAATAATCCAACTTTACCCCCCTTAGAATAAGGCGCTAACAAATCAACCACTTTAATTCCAGTAACAAGGATTTCTGATGCTGTTGACTGTTCAACATATTGAGGAGCTTCCTGATGAATAGAACGCTTTTTTTCTGTAGGGATCGGCCCTACATTATCAACGGGTTCTCCAATCACATTCATAATACGACCAAGAGTTGCTTCTCCAACAGGAACACTAATCTGTGTTCCGGTATCAAAGACTTTTTGACCACGCATAAGGCCATCTGTCGTATCCATAGCAATAGTACGAACTGTATTCTCACCTAGATGCTGCGCAACTTCCAACACCAATCGATTACCCAAATTTTCTGTTTCTAATGCATTAAGAATATTTGGCAACTCACCTTCAAACTGCACATCAACGACCGCACCAATTACTTGCTTAATTTCACCGACTGAACCTTCTTTCTTCGTATCTTTGAGAGAAGTAGAAGAATCTTTTACGCCAACCTGAGATTTTGAAGCATTTTTTTTCGCACCCGAGCGAACCGTTACTTTTTTTTCTTCAGCTTTTGGTGTTCCTTTGCTTGACGTCACTGCTTTCACCATCAATCCTTACCTTTTCAATTTAAAGCGCCTCCGCGCCCGCAATAATTTCGATCAATTCCGTAGTGATCTGCGCCTGACGCTGACGATTGTAAGTCACCGTCAATTTATTAATCATTTCACCAGCATTACGCGATGCATTATCCATAGCACTCATTTTTGCACCCATTTCACCAGCGACATTTTCAAGCAAAGCCCGAAAAATTTGTGCTGAAATATTGCGCGGCACAAGCTTATCTAAAAGAAAAGCTTCATCAGGTTCATAATCATAAACCATTGAATGTAAAGCATCACTTTTTTCTTCTTTTGGAGAGATACCAACATTTTCAGCATTTTTTTTCAAAGAAACTGTCGGGATCAAGCAAAGAGCCGTTGGACGCTGATTAATCACAGAAACGAACTCAGAATAAAACAGCGAACACACATCGAATGCCCCTTTATGGAATAAATCAATGATACGCTGACTGATCATTTCCGCCTCTGCAAAAGAAATTCTCTTAACAGAGCGCAAATCAATATGATCAATCATAAGCTCTCTGTAATGACGCAGTAAAAGATCTGCTCCCTTTTTACCCACAGTTAAAATTTTAACTACTTTTCCCTCTGCAAGCAACGTTTCAATTTGCTCACGAGCACGACGCACAATCTGTACATTAAAAGCACCACACAAACCACGTTCAGCAGTACAAACCACTAAAAGATGCACATCATCTCGACCAGTTCCACGCATTAATAGGGGGGTATCAACTGCATCAACATCGGCTGCAACATTAGACAAAATCGCAGCCATTCTCTGAGCATAAGGTCGGGCAGATTCAGCAGCCTCTTGCGCACGGTATAACCTTGCCGCAGCAACCATCTGCATAGCTCTCGTAATTTTCTGTGTTGCTTTAACCGAGGCAATACGGTCTCTAAGATCCTTCAATGACGCCATTTAAGCATTCCATCAATTCATCACGAAAAATTTTTCGCATAAGTATTAAGGACAGCAATCAATTTCTCTTTAATTGCATCTGTTAACTGCTTTTGCTCAGCAATTTCCCGCAAGATATCTTGGTAGTCACTGCGTAAAAGAACCAAAAGGCCCTGCTCAAACCGACCAACATCGGAAACAGCCAACGCATCAAGATAACCATTCACACCAGCAAAGATAACAACCACCTGCTCTTCTGTTTTTAAAGGAGAAAATTGTGGCTGCTTCAAAAGCTCAGTCAAACGCGCACCACGATTTAAAAGATGTTGCGTTGCCGCATCCAAATCTGAACCAAATTGCGCAAAAGATGCCATTTCACGATATTGAGCCAATTCACCTTTAATTGAACCTGCAACTTGCTTCATCGCTTTAATTTGTGCGGCAGAACCAACACGTGATACAGAAAGACCAACATTCACAGCAGGACGAATTCCCTGATAAAACAAATTAGTTTCTAAAAAAATCTGCCCATCAGTGATCGAAATCACATTTGTGGGAATATAAGCAGAAACATCATTTGCTTGCGTTTCAATGACCGGCAAAGCCGTCAAAGACCCAGAACCATTCTCAGCATTAAGCTTTGCAGCACGTTCTAAGAGACGTGAATGAAGATAGAAAACATCTCCTGGATAAGCTTCACGACCAGGAGGACGACGAAGCAAGAGTGACATTTGACGATAAGCAACCGCTTGTTTTGAAAGATCATCATAACCAATTAAAGCGTGTTGACCATTATCACGAAAATACTCTCCCATCGCACAACCAGCGAGAGGTGCTATAAACTGCATTGGAGCAGGATCAGAAGCTGTAGCAGCTACAACAATTGAATATTCAAGCGCTCCACGCTCTTCCAAAACTTTAACAAAATGCGCAACTGTTGAACGTTTTTGACCAATAGCAACATAAATACAATACACTTTATCCTGATCGCTTCCAGCTCCTTTTTCATGAAAAGGCTTCTGATTTAAGAACGTATCAAGTAAAATCGCTGTTTTTCCTGTTTGACGGTCACCAATAACCAATTCACGCTGCCCACGTCCAATAGGAATAAGCGCATCAATAGCCTTCAGCCCTGTTGACATCGACTCATGCACTGACTGACGAGGAATAATCCCTGGAGCTTTAACATCAACACGGCGACGTTCTTCTGCCTTAATAGGCCCCTTACCGTCTATGGGATTTCCCAAGGCATCAACAACACGACCAAGAAGCCCTGGACCCACAGGAACATCTACAATGGCGCCCAATCTTTTGACACAATCGCCTTCGCGAATATCACGATCCGAACCAAAAATCACAACACCGACATTATCGACTTCTAGGTTCAAAGCCATACCGCGTACGCCATTTGAAAAAGAAACCATCTCACCTGCCTGGACATTATCCAGACCATAAACGCGAGCAATACCATCACCCACAGATAAAACCCAACCAATTTCCGAAACCTCAGCCTTTTGATCAAAGTTTCTGATTTTTTCTTTTAAAATTTGTGAAATTTCAGACGGTCTAATATCCATCAGCTGACCTCTTTTTTCAATGCAAGCTTAAGCGAAGATAATTGCGCCACAAGAGACGTATCAATCTGAAATGACCCTAAGCGAACAATCAGTCCACCAAGAATGTTCGGATCAACAGAAATACATAACAAAACTTTTCCCTCAACCACACCTTCCAAAGCCACACGCAATTCCTCTTCTTGATTGGGACTTAATGCACGCGCAGAAATAATCTGCGCAGGAATCTCCCGACGAGACAAAGCAATACGACGCTGAAAAGCATGTAAAATACCAGACAAAGCACAAAGACGACGATTTACAGCAATAACACACAAAAAATTGCGTATAACCCGCTCAGTATCTTCATCAGCAAACTCAAGACTGTCGCAAATAGAATGTATCACATCAACCTGCTCTTTCACTGAAGAGAATGGGTTTTGTACAAAGCGCTTTAGATCCTCATCGTGATCCAACATAGTCAAGAAAAGTTCTACTGCTTTTTCAATATCTTCAGCAAGCTTATCTTCTTGTACTAAATCAAACAGCGCCTGTGCGTAGCGTTGATCTACCAACGGCAGCGGTATAAGAGAAAATGAACCTGACACGGAATACCGCCTCTTTTCCTTGAGCGACTCTCTGATAATCATCAGATAAAACGAATTAAACGTCCAACGTTTTAAGAATTTTATTCTTAAAACCCAGAACAGAAAACTTTATAGCTTCTAGCATAGACGCGATTGACTCGCAACACCGCAAATCGATGCTTTCCCAAAATTATAATAAAAATTTTAAATACCCTTAAAAATGATAGCTCAGAATATAAATCAACACCACCATTTTTCTGTTTCTTCCCTTTTGATCCTTACCGATAAATTTTCAATATTCCCTACAAATGATCTGGGAATGAGTGATAATATCTCTTCTAGTTTCAAAATATTTTTTTAAAATAGAAGTATTCATATTGTATTTTGGTTGTTTTCAGAAAAAATTTTGTGGATCAATATCAATTTGAATCCGAACTGAACGAGGTATTTTAGGAGTCTTTTCAAGAATGGCACGAATAAAGCCCTGCATATCACAAGAGCGCTTCCCTTGCAGTAAAAGTCGAAAACGATAACGCCCACGCACAAGAGCCATCTGTGCTTCTGCAGGCCCCATCACAGAAATATCTGTATCTTGTGGTGCAACACGGCGTAATACACGCGCATAATATTTTGCATCTTGACGCTTTTCTGAAGACACAATCAAAGAAGCAAGCCGCCCATAAGGTGGTAAATGATATTTCTGGCGCATACCAAGCTCATGCGTATAAAAATCCCCATGTTTTTGCGAAAGCAAAGCTTGTATCACTGGATGATCGGATTGATAGGTTTGCAATAATCCTAAACTCTCTAACCCCATACGCCCTGCTCTCCCTGTAACCTGAGACAAAAGCTGAAAAGTGCGTTCACTTGCACGTAAATCACCGTTCGCAAGACCAAGATCAGCATCAATGACCCCCACTAGGGATAAGCCAGGAAAATGATGTCCCTTAGCAACTAACTGAGTCCCAATAATAATATCCACATCTCCATTTGCAATAGCTTCCAATTCTCTTCTAAGCTGACTAATCCCACCTTTAAGGTCAGTCGATAAAATTAGAAGTCGCGCCTGTGGAAAGAGAATTTCCACTTCCTCAGCAATTCTTTCTACCCCTGGCCCACAGGCCACAAGATGATCTAAAGTCCCACATTGAGGACATACTTCTGGGATCGGCTGATGATAACCACAATGATGGCATTTTAGCTGACCTTGCGAACGATGCTCCACCAACCAACTTGAACAATCTGTACAATGGAAACGATATCCACAAACTCTGCACAAAATTAAAGGCGCATAGCCACGACGATTAAGAAAAAGAAGCGCCTGTTCTCCCTTATCAAGGGTTTGTACTAAAGCCTTTTCAAGAACAGAAGAAATAAAACGCCCTTTTTGTATAACTTCCTTACGCATATCAACCACTTGTAATTGTGGCAGCGCCACCTCCTTAAAACGCGACGGCAAATTTATCCGCTGATAGCGCCCCCATAACACATTTGCTTGACTTTCAATCGAAGGTGTAGCTGAAGATAAAATAACAGGAAAATGCTCAAAATACCCTCTTGTAACCGCCATATCACGTGCATGATAAAAAATGCGCTCCTCCTGCTTATAAGCACTATCATGCTCCTCATCGACAACAATTAAACCTAGATCTTGAAAGGGTAAAAAAAGTGCCGAACGCGCTCCCGCAACAACCCGTACCCGCCCTTCTATCACTTGTCTCCACACACACTCACGACGACGTGGAGATAAATCTGAATGCCACTCTGCCGCAGATGCTCCAAAGCGAGCATAAAAACGATCTAAAAATTGCTGTGTTAAAGCAATTTCAGGCAATAAAATCAAAACTTGTTTGCCACATGTTAACGCTTGAGCAATCGCTTCGAAATAAACTTCTGTCTTTCCTGATCCCGTAACACCATCAAGCAGAAAAACTTGAAATTGAAAAGATAAAACACCTTTCCGCAACACTTCTGCTGCTGCGCCCTGCGTTCCTTCTAATACAGGAGGACAAAAATCAGGATCGGGCATCGCAACAAGATCAGGCGCTGGGATCATAACATCTTCAAAAATCCCTAGTGATTTTAATCCATCAACAACAGAAGCAGAAACACCTGCCGCATGAGAAAGACCAGAACGTGTCCACACTACTTCATCACGCACTAACTCCAAAACCCGTAATCGTGCTGGTGTTAAACGTTCAACATCTCCCCCACAATAACGCAACCCAGGTATCTGCGCTTCCGGTTCTAAAGCTGCCGAAACACACAAAACCAACCGCGCAACAAGACCAACAGGAGCCATTGTATAACGGCTGACAAAATGTAAAAATGCTATCATCTCTTTCTTTAACGGAGGGCAATCAAAAACATGAAGGATAGAATGTAACTTTTTCCCCGCAGGAAAAGCCATTTTCCCATCTTTCTGTTTTCCAACATCAACTACAAAACCACAAACTTCACGTCCCATTACTGGAACACGAACAAAAGAGCCGACCTTTACCTCCATAAAAGATGGAACTTGATAACTATAAGCCTGAGAAACAGGAAGGGGCACCAAAACCGAAACAATTTTTTTTTCTGTCACGCTTTATTCCACCTTCTGTATCAATCCCTTACCAAACCCTTTTATAGAAAACATAACCCTTGTACTTTACTCATCAATTTTTTTGTGAATTTGTGAAAAAACTTATGATCTACTACTCTATCGTTTTCAGACATATCATATTCAATATTGGCATCATAAAAAATTCGCTTTATATTGCATTCTAACATTCAATTTTTTTCGCTTATAATTCACCGACGATTCAAACACACTTATCCTTCTCCTTTTTTTGCAATCAATAGGACTGCATAAAGAGCATCATACAGAAAAGATGAAACATCAGAGATTTTATAAAAACGCTTTTAAAACCAAGGAGATTTAAAATGAAATTTTTTGTGGATAGTGCTCATATTGAAGATATCCGTGAATTACAAAATTTAGGATTAATCGATGGTGTCACCACAAATCCCTCCCTCATTTTAAAAGCGGGACGCAATATTTTCGATGTTACAAAAGAAATTTGCGCCCTTGTTAATGGCCCTATTTCTATCGAAGTTGCAGCAATTGAATTTAAAAATATCATGAAAGAAGCGGCTATTTTAGCAAAAATTTCTGAAAATATTTGTATCAAGCTTCCTCTAACATTTAATGGATTAAAAGCATGTAAAGCTCTTACAGAACAAGGGGTACAAACAAATGTCACACTCTGTTTTTCTGCGACTCAGGCCTTATTAGCAGCAAAAGCAGGCGCAACATTTATTTCACCTTTTATCGGTAGAATAGAAGACTACGGAATGAATGGCAGTAAATTAATCCATGAAATCCGCACAATTTATAACAATTATGGCTTTAAAACACAGATTTTAGCGGCATCAATCCGCACCATAAATCATGTCAAAGAAGCGGCACTAAATGGTGCAGACGTTGCAACTATACCACCTAAAATCCTAAAATCTCTCATCCAACACCCTTTAACCGATCAAGGTTTAGAAATATTCCTAAATGATTGGAAAAAAACTGGACAAAATATTGCTTAACGCTTCAAAAAATCTCTTGAAAGCAGGAGAAAAATCCGTTCAGCCAATTCCTCAGCTGCACGTTTTTTCGCATTTTCTTCTGCCTGCAATGTTGCATATTCCTGTCTAAGCCGTTCAAAAGACACATTGGCAGCCCCCACTCCTTTTGAAATAGGAACACCTTTCATATCTTGTAAGGTATAAAAAGCTCTACTTATTACAGTTCCAAGAGAAGAACGCCCCCCTTTTTCTTTATCAAGTTCTACCTGCACAGATGACCGTATGAGCACAAATGTTCGCAATGCTAATTTATATGCTGGAACAGAAGGGGTACTCCCATTACCATATAAAAGAAATAGTAAATGATTGCGCACCATTTGGCCAAAATGATCTGAAGGTTCTTCAATGATAATTTGTGCAAATTTTTTATAAAGCCCTAAACTATTTGTTCCTGAACGCTGACTATAGGAAGCAGAATCCATAACTGTTGAAGAACTGGGCACCGACACCTCACGGTAAAGCGGCTCGACCGTGCACCCACTTAAAAATGTAAATAAGAAAAAGAAAAGAGAAAAAATACAATTTTTAAAAAACAACATTAACGATCCTTTTGGGAACAATAATCATTTTTTTAATTGATTTCTCAGCCAAATGCACCTGCATAAAATCAAGAGCCAAAACAACTTCCTTTATCATCTCCTCATTAGCCGTTGCTGCAACGGTTACTTCACCACGTTTTTTACCATTAATCTGTACCGGTAAAGTATAGAAATCATCAATAATTAATGCGGTATCATAAATAGGCCAAGACTGTTCAGAAATTAATTTTCTTCCCCCTAAAGCGGCATGACATTCTTCTGCTAAATGGGGGATCATGGGTGCAATCATAGCGATAAAGAAGTCTATTGCTTGACGCAAAGATGCTTTAATTTCATCTTCAAGACTTTCCACATTGTTTAACAATGGTGCTATCACATTCAAGAATTCATAAAGACGCGCAATTGCTCGATTAAACGCAAGCTTTTCCAAATCATCTTCCACAGCGCAAAGTGTCCGATGCACCATTTTTGAAAGTTCCAAAGCCTTACCCTGTTTCCCCACACACGGCACTACTTCTTTTAAAACTGGAGCACTCGAAGACACACAACGCCAAACACGCTGTACAAAACGATACGCTCCCTCAACACCAGATTCCGTCCAGATCACATCTCGATCAGGAGGAGAATCTGATAACACAAACCAACGCACAGTATCTGCTCCATAAGATGCAATAATATCATCAGGATCAACAACATTCTTTTTCGATTTTGACATTTTTTCAATCGAACCAATTGTTACTTCACTTTGATCAGTCAATTTATAGGCATGGCGTTGACCATCTTTTTCAACAATTGAAATTTCTACTGGTGAAACCCATCCCTTATCATCTCTATAGGTTTCATGGACAACCATCCCTTGAGTAAAAAGCCCCTTAAAAGGCTCATCCCCCGACACATAACCAGCTATTTTCATGGCACGCATAAAAAAACGAGCATAGAGCAAATGTAAAATTGCGTGTTCAATTCCACCGATATATTGATGTACAGGCAACCATTGAGCTGAAATACTTTTGTCAACTGGTTCTTGTGCCCAAGGTGCCGTAAAGCGCGCATAATACCACGAAGAGTCAACAAACGTATCCATTGTATCGGTCTCACGTTTGGCTGATTGACCACAAGAAGGACAAGAAACGGCTTGCCATGTTTCATGACGTGTAAGAGGATTGCCAAGCTGATCAAAAGTCACATCATCAGGCAATACAACAGGTAAATCGGCACGTGGAACAGGAACTATCCCACAAGATGAACAATGGATCATAGGAATCGGACATCCCCAATAACGTTGACGCGAAATACCCCAATCACGCAATCTAAACTGCACTGTTTTTCTTCCTTGCGGCTGACCATTTAGCACTTGTTTTTCAAGTTTTTCAGCAGCCACCTCAAAAGCCTGTTGTGGTGTTAAACCATCTAAAAAGCCTGAATTAATCATCACTCCATCACCGGTATAAGCCATTTGAGCAATGACAAAATTTTCTTCATCAATTCCATCTGGTAGAACGACTGGACGTACAGGAAGATTATATTTACGTGCAAAATCTAAATCCCTCTGATCATGAGCGGGACACCCAAAAATAGCCCCAGTTCCATAATCCATAAGAACAAAGTTAGCAATATAAACAGGAATATGCCATGTTGAATCAAAGGGATGAACAGCCAAAATCTGTGTGCGAAACCCTTGTTTTTCAGCTGTTTCAAGAGCCTCAGTTGTCACCCCACCACACCGGCAGTTTTCTATAAAAGTCCTGAGTTCTTCATTTTTTTGCGCCAAAGCTTGTGCAATGGGATGATCGACAGACAACGCCAAAAAAGAAGCCCCAAAAAGAGTATCAGGCCGTGTTGAATAACAGACAATTTCGTTAAATGTCTCACAAAGATCATCATCCATATTTTCTGTATCTAAAGCCCAACGGATCAATAAACCTTGTGACTTACCGATCCAATTTTTCTGCATAACGCGAACTTTTTCCGGCCACTGTTCAAGTTCTTCAAGCCCTTCCAATAAGTCTTCACTTAAATCACTAATTTTGAAAAACCATTGCGTCAATTCACGCTGTTCAATCAGTGCTCCAGAACGCCAACCCCGCCCATCAACAACCTGCTCATTCGCCAAAACAGTCTGATCAACAGGATCCCAATTGACCTTAGCCACTTTGCGTATAACTAACCCCTTTTGATATAAATCAAGGAAGAGCATTTGTTGGCGATGATAATAGTCCACATCGCAGGTTGCAAATTCACGTGACCAATCCAAAGAAAGTCCTAACTGCTTTAATTGTCCACGCATCACCTCAATATTTTGATAGGTCCAAATTTTAGGATGCACTCTATTTTGCATAGCAGCATTTTCAGCTGGCATACCAAAAGCATCCCACCCCATGGGATGAAGCACATTAAATCCCTTTGCACGTTTATAGCGTGCAACAACATCTCCCATCGCATAATTACGCACATGTCCCATATGAATGCGACCAGAAGGATAAGGAAACATTTCTAAAACATAATATTTCTCACGCTTATCCTCCTCAATGGTTTGAAAAGTTTTCTTTTCATCCCAAATTGCTTGCCATTTTTGTTCTTGGACACGTGGATTATAGCGTTCAGTTGTCATTCCCATGATACTCTATTTATAAAATTGAACCAAAAAGCTTGTTTTATGCTTCACCATGAATTAAGCCCATCGTCAAGGTTTTCAATAAATATTTTACTAAGTATTTCAAAGCTTTTACAAATAATTGCCAATTCTCAAGCAAAAAGGAAAGCACGAAAATATGAGTACGTTGCACACCACTTCTCACACAGCTTCCATTGAAGCATGGAAACAACTTCAAAAAGGCATTGCTAAAATATGCCAAGACATGTGCCGCCCTGTGGAAGAGGTTCAGCTTATCGCCGTTTCAAAAACTGTATCTGCAGATAACATTGTTCCCCTTTTGCAAGTAGGCCATTCTTCTTTTGCCGAAAACCGCGTACAAGAAGCTACTGAAAAATGGCCTCTTTTACGTCAACAGTTTGATTTTATAGAGCTTCATCTTATCGGCCCTTTACAATCCAACAAAACAGCACAAGCCGTTAAAATTTTTGATGTTATTCAAACTGTTGATCGTGAAAAAATAGCCGAATGCTTGGCCAAAGAAATGCAAAAACAAAAGAAATACCTTCCCTGCTATGTTCAAGTCAATATTGGATTAGAACCCCAAAAAAGTGGGATTGAACCGCAAGAAGTTATCCCTTTTATCTCCCAATGCAAAAATCAATATGGTCTTGATATTATTGGCCTTATGGCCATACCACCAGCGCACGAAAACCCTGGTCCCTACTTTGCACTTTTGGCAAAACTAGCAAAAAAAGCAAATTTACCTAAAATATCGATGGGAATGTCCAATGATTTTGAAATCGCTCTTCAATTTGGCTCTAATGTTCTTCGCATTGGTTCAGCTTTATTTGGAAAACGCTCCACTTGATTTCATTTTACGAACATCACTGAAACACCAACAAACAACATAAAATGCTTCTTAATATGCAATCAGCATAATACTTTATTCTGAAAATACTCATAAAAAGCATTGTAATTTAATCTAATTTAAAGACTAAATCTGTCATTTAAAGAGAAACTTGCGGAAGGAGAAGTATCAAAAACATTGTAGCTCATTTTTTTCAAACAATAAATTTAGGGAGGAAATTATGTCTGAAAAAATTTACTCAATACCAGAAAATATAAAAAAAAATGCTTTAATCGATGAAGAAACCTATCAACAATGGTATCAGGAAAGCATCAATAACCCAGAAAAATTCTGGGCTAAACATGGCCAACGCATTGAATGGTTCAAACCTTATACGAAAGTAAAAAATGCTTCATTTAACAATGATGTATCAATCAAATGGTATGAAGATGGAGTAACAAATGTCTCCTATAATTGTATTGACCGTCATTTAAAAAATGACAGTAATCACATCGCTCTAATTTGGGAGGGAGATAATCCTTATCATGATAAAAAAATAACCTATCATGAGCTTTATGAACATGTCTGTCGCTTTGCTAATATCTTAAAAGATCATGGCGTGAAAAAAGGCGACAGAGTGACTATTTACCTACCAATGATCCCCGAAGCAGCCTATGCTATGCTAGCATGCGCCCGCATTGGAGCCATTCATTCAGTTGTTTTTGCCGGTTTTTCTCCTGAAGCAATAGCAGGACGCCTTATTAATTGTGAATCGACCTTTATTATTACTGCCGATCAAGGGTTGCGTGGAGGAAAATTAATTCAGCTAAAAGATAATATTGATCATGCCATTTCCATAGCAGCACGCCACAATATATATGTCAATCAAGTCATGGTTATTAAACACACTGGCGGAGAAATCAATTGGATACAAGAACGTGACTTTTGGTATCATGAAGAAATGTCCCATGCAAAGCCTGATTGCCCACCAGAAAAAATGAATGCTGAAGACCCGCTTTTTATCCTTTATACCTCAGGTTCAACAGGCAAACCAAAAGGTGTTTTGCATACAACGGGCGGCTATCTTGTTTACGCATCAATGACGCATCAATATGTTTTTGATTCACACCCAGATGAAATTTACTGGTGCACTGCTGATATTGGTTGGATTACTGGTCATTCTTATTTGATTTATGGCCCCTTATGCAACGGTACTACAACGTTGATGTTTGAAGGGTCTCCAACCTTTCCTACCCCCAGCAGATTCTGGGAAATTGTTGATAAACACCAAGTCAATACGCTCTATACTGCACCAACTGCTATTCGCACCTTAATGGGTGCAGGAAACTCATTTGTTGAACGCTCACAAAGAACATCCTTACGTCTCCTTGGAACTGTGGGTGAACCTATTAACCCTGAAGCATGGGAATGGTTTTATCATACCGTTGGCAATAATCGCTGTCCCATTCTCGATACATGGTGGCAAACAGAAACAGGAGGACATATGATTACTCCGTTGCCCGGTGCAACAAAACTTAAAGCAGGATCAGCCACACATCCTTTTTTTGGTATTCAACCTCAAATAATTGATACACAAGGAAATGTTTTAGAAGGTGAAGCGGAAGGTAATCTCTGCATCATTGACTCATGGCCTGGTCAAATGCGCACCCTGTATAATGACCATGAGCGCTTTATTCAAACCTATTTTTCCACATATAAAGGAAAATATTTTACAGGCGATAGCTGTAAACGAGACAAGGATGGCTATTACTGGATTACAGGACGTGTTGATGACATTCTCAATGTATCTGGACACAGATTAGGAACAGCTGAAATTGAATCAGCTCTTGTTTCTTATCCTGATGTTTCAGAAGCTGCAGTTGTCGGTTACCCCCACCCCATTAAAGGACAAGGTATTTACAGTTTTGTTACTTTAATGGAAGGGATCACGCCCAATGAAGAGTTACATAACAACCTTATTCAACACGTTAAAAAAGAAATAGGATCTATCGTTATATTGGATAAAATTCAATTTAGTTCTCAGCTACCCAAAACACGATCAGGAAAAATTATGAGACGGATTTTGCGAAAAATTGCCGAAAATGATTTTGATAATTTAGGAGATATTTCAACCATTTCCGAACCGCAAATTATTGACGATCTTATTGCAAACCGCCAAAATAAAGAAAACATTTCTTAACGTACAACATAAATGGAACCTTTGGTGTTTTTGCTAGAATCGCTCTAACATTCCTGCTAAAATCACCAATAAAAACAAAAATAAAATAAAAAATGTAACACTAACTAAGAAACTGAAAAGTAATGACAGAAAAGTACCCTATAGTGTAATTCAATATAGCAGCAGAAGTGGTAACTAAAAGTGATTCATTTTGAAAACGTCGGTTTACGCTACGGGATGGGCCCTGAAATTTTACGTGATATTAGTTTTCATATTCCTCCAGGATCATTTCAGTTTTTAACTGGTGTCTCTGGAGCAGGTAAAACTTCGTTGATGCGTCTAATGTTTTTGGCACTCAAACCAACTCGAGGTCATATTGACTTATTTGGAACGGATACGGCATTGCTTAAACGAAAAGAGCTGCCTGCACTACGACAACGAATTGGGGTTGTTTTTCAAGATTTTCGTTTACTCAATCACATGACAACTTATGAAAATGTCTCTTTACCCTTACGAATTAAAGGACAAGAAGAAGCAACTTATCGCAGTGAAGTAGAAGATCTTTTACATTGGGTAGGGCTTGGAAATCATATTCATGTTTTACCTCCCGTTCTTTCCGGTGGAGAGAAACAAAGAGTAGCAATTGCCCGAGCACTCATTGACCAGCCAGAAATTCTTCTAGCTGATGAGCCAACAGGAAATGTTGATCCTCCTCTAGCAAAACGCTTATTACGTTTATTTATTGAATTAAACCGTTTTGGAACAGCTGTCATCATTGCCACCCATGATATCGCACTGATGGAACAAGTTGCAGCACGACGTATGATTCTTCATAACGGACGGATGAAAATTCATGAATAAATTTTTTTCAATTTTTTCAAGTAATAAAAAAACCACAACTGCTATTATTCCTAGCGATAACATTTCTGGGAAAGCATTAGTTGCAGTCATCGCAATTATGACATTTTTATCAAGCCTGACATTGGTTGGTGTTGATTTAGTACAAAATGCTGCCAACAATTGGAGCAGTCAAATTAGCTATGAAGCAACAATTCAAATACGCCCCGTCGAAAATGTTGATATAGAAAAAGCTCTTCGTGATGCTGTTAAATTGGTTAAAACATTTCATGGTGTACAAGATGCCACAATTGTTGACAAAAAATCCACGGAAAAATTACTCGAGCCATGGCTTGGAACAGGTTTAAACTTAAATGAATTACCACTTCCCCGCCTTATCATCGTAACACTTCAAGAAAATAAAAATGTTGATTTTTACGCAATAGATCAAACAATCAAAAAACAGATTCCAGGAGCTCATTTTGATAATCATCGTGTTTGGGTAAACCGTTTTACGAAAATGGCACATACAACTATTTTCATTGGCTTCTCAGTTTTAATACTGGTTTTAGGATCACTTATACTTACGGTTATTTTTGCTACATGCAATGCATTGTCAGAAAACTCTCATATTATCAATGTACTATATTTTCTCGGTACTGAAACACTTTTCATTGCTCGGCAATTTGACTGGCATTTTTTTAAAACGGCACTACGTGGCGCTATATATGGTAGTGCTACAAGTATATTCCTATTTTGTTCTTTCTCCTTTTGGATAAATTATAACCTCAGCAAAGTTGAAGCTAATCAAGTCACTGCCTTGTTTGGACATTTTTCCATAAGCTCAATCCCTTATGGCAAAATTATTGTGCTTATTCTTTTTGTTTCGTTCCTTACCATGCTTACGAATAGAATGACCATTCTGGCACAACTTAAAAATATCGACCAATGTGAAAACGGTTTGTTTTAATTCATGACCCATAACTCATACAATCTCAAAAAATCAAAAGAAAGTAATTTAGAACGTTCATTTCAAAAGCGAAGCATATTCAATATATGGCATCCTCGTTGCTTATTTTGCTACTTTCCACCGATAGCGATTTTTCTTTTAAGTATAACTTTCCTCTTTTGCGTTGGCTTCATTGTTTTTTCAGAAAAAACTGGGCAGCTTAAGCCACCACCCAACCCTTTACCCAAAGCAGATGCGATCATCGTCCTCACAGGTGGAGAAAACCGAATAAAAACAGGACTAACTCTTTTACAACAAGGACTTGGTTCACGTCTATTAATTAGTGGCGTAAATACAACAACCAGCCTTTCTAACCTCATTCGCATCAACCAGACTCATCAACTCAATCCCCAGTTTTTCACCTGTTGCATTGATATCGGCCATAAAGCCACCAATACAAAAGGAAATGCCGCAGAAAGCACTGATTGGATCAAAAAGAACCATTATAAGACAATTTATATCGTCACCCATGATTATCATATGTGGCGCTCTCTACGGGAGCTCAAATATTTAATGCCTCACATAAACTTTATTGCTTACCCAGTGAAAAACAA
The DNA here is from genome assembly GCF_036576145.1 of Bartonella eidoli. NCBI lineage: Bacteria > Pseudomonadati > Pseudomonadota > Alphaproteobacteria > Hyphomicrobiales > Bartonellaceae > Bartonella > Bartonella eidoli. Next base: position 220,668 of record NZ_JBAFWX010000003.1, read on the forward strand.
TAACGCTAAAAGCTCAATACAACAAATCAATCAAATACGCATTCTTGCATTTGAATATATTAAAACTATTGGAGTTTATATTAGAACTACATTTTGATCTTGCTATTTATATTTCCCAGCCAGCCCCCTAGGAACATTTAAATTACGCGCCCACATATCGTTAACGACCGTAAATACCATGGCTCTGCGTAGCAAGGTCACTTTAATATTTCATTCTCTTCATACGAGTTTGATGTCGCTCATTTTTCTTTGAGAACAATTTCTTTCCATAATAAAAAATATTGCTTTCTCCTCAAGTGCAATCACCCCCACCCCCTTTTTACATAACAATTTTAAAGGAACAGAGCAAAATAAACACTTATCCACCATAACTCATTGGCTTTTTTCGAAATCAATGCTCTACATATTCCCTTTTTCGCAAGCTTTAAAAACTTATGATCTCATTAAGTTTCGTTCCCTATTTTCAAAGGTAACATTTAAATTTGATATAATAGTGTAATAGATTGATTAAAACGACACCGTCTCTTTCTCAGCCCTTTTTCATTATCTAACTCAAAATTCACTTCTCCCCCCAAGAGCAAGCTCACCTTATAATTGACAATATTAATCACGTGAGAGAGCTATCACAGGATCAAGTCGTGAAGCTTGACGCGCTGGCGAAAAACCAAAACACACCCCAATAGCAGTAGAAAAAACGAGAGACAGAATGATTGAATCAATCGTATACATTAAACGGATAGGCGCTTTAAAAAATACAAACAAACCACCAATTGAAAATCCGAAAAGAATACCTAAACCACCACCAATCACACAAACCAAAACAGCTTCGATTAAAAACTGTTGCAAAATATCGCTCTGACGCGCACCAACTGCCATACGCACTCCAATTTCATTGATACGCTCAGAAACTGTAACCAACATAATATTCATCACGCCAATCCCCCCTACAATTAACGAAATTGCTGCAATGGAAGACACTAAAAGCGTTAAAATATTCGTATTTTTAGTAATCTGCTCACGAAATGTTTCTGAATTTCTAATGAAAAAATCTTTGCTACCATGCCGAACGATTAAAAAATTTTCTATCATAGTCTCTGCTAAATGTGAATCAACCTCATCAACAACTTTAAGAGTAATCGCACGAACATTTGTCGTTCCTAGAAAACGCGTTTGCACCGTTGTATAGGGTAAATAAACTTGCAATGTATTTGATACATCACCTCCATTATTCTGTGGATTTACAACACCAATAATACGTACTGGAACTTGTCCTATGTGCACCACTTTCCCAATAGGGCTCTCATGACTCTTAGGAAAAAGAATAGAAATTGCTTCTTTTTCTATTACTAAATCAACTGCCCGATTATGGATACTTTTGTGATCAAACAACCGCCCTTCAACAGCTTTAAGTCCCTGTGTTTGAAAGAACTGTTCTCCTGCCCCTATAATTACAGCATTAACTTCAACTGTATCAGAACGTATTGTCGAACTTGTCGAAACCTGAGGTGTTACACCAGCAATATAAGATAATTTAGACAAAGCTTCTGCGTCCGCTTCAACCAAACTTGTTATTTTTTGTGATTGTGGATCAGAAAAACTTTTTCCGGGAAAAATAGTTAACGTATTCGTGCCTAAACTCTTAAAATTTTCCAAAATTGTTTCCCGTGCACCATTTCCTAAAGCCACCATAGCAATAATCGCACCAATACCGATAATAACCCCGAGCATTGTTAAAAAAGTTCGCATTCTGTGTGCATTCATTGCTAATAAAGCCATGACAAACGCCTCACGAAAACGCTCAAAAGAAGACGGAAAAAAACCAAATGACTGTTGATCTTTTAAATCCTGTTTTTGATCAAAAAGTTGACTACTCTTTCTTTTTTTTGCAGCCTTTGAAATATTATCGGCAATGATTTCTCCATCACTAATTTCAATAATACGTTCTGCCCTTTCAGCTACCTGCATATCATGTGTAACAATGATAATCGTGCGGCCTTCTTGATGAAGCTCATCCAAAATCCTCAAAACTTCCTGACCACTTTTTTTATCTAATGCACCCGTTGGCTCATCTGCAAGAATGACTTCGGCATTATTCATTAATGCACGAGCAATAGACACACGTTGCTGCTGCCCCCCTGAAAGCTGACTTGGACGATAATTTACTCGATCACCCATGCCTAAACGTACTAACATATCCCGTGCACGCTTTTTTCTTGTTTCTGCTACACATCCTGCGTAAATAGCTGGAATTTCAACATTGCCGAGAGCTGTCAATTCACTCAACAAATGATAACGTTGAAAAATAAATCCAAAATGATTGCGTCTTAAAGCCGATAACTCGTCAGAAACAAGAGTAGCTGTTTCTTTACCTGAAATCCAATAGCGTCCAGAACTTGGACGATCAAGGCATCCTAAGATATTCATTAATGTGGATTTTCCTGAACCAGAAGCACCCACAATAGCAACCATTTCACCACGATTAATGGTAAGACTAATATTTTTCAAAATAGTGACCCAAGTATCACCTGATCGAAACTTACGCACAATATTTTCCAAAACGAGGATAGCATCTGTTTTTTCTTTTTTCATGCTTTACATCTCATCTTCGCTGTATACATAATCTGGCATCACCCCGTCGCTTGAGCCAGTAATCACCACATCTCCCTCATTAAGCCCTGAAACAATTTCAGCCATAACCTTGTTATTGAGCCCTACAGTCACCTGTTTTGCAACTACTTTATTTCGTCCTACCAAAAGCGAAACCCAAGCTTTATGCTCTTTTGTCTCATCACGTAAAGCGCCACTTGGAACCAATAAGACATTTTGAGCACGACCCAATATAATATGAATTTGAGCAGTCATATAAGTACGCAGTAAATTGTCCTTATTATCAACATGAATAATCCCATTATAATAGATAGCCGATGATGCTAAGCTAGAGCTTCCTATAACCCCAGGATTAATACTGACATCGCCGCGTATTGATTCAGGAGCAGGCTCTATCTTTTCTAAAATTCCTTCATAACGACGCTGTGGATCTCCCAAAACATTAAAATATACAGACTGTCCAGAACTTACTTTGAGAACATCAGCTTCTGAAATTTGTGCTTTAACCGTTACCTTTGATAAATCGCCCAAAATAACAATTGTTGGTGCTGATTGAACTGCATTCACATTCTGTCCTTCTTCCACAACTGTAGCTAAAACTGTTCCCGCAGAAGGAGCCGTCACCCTGGTGTACCCTAGATTAACCTCTGCACTATCCACATCAATTTGGGCTTGCGCAATTTGTGAACGAAGTTGAACGATTTGTGCTTCACGTATTTTTACTTGCGTTATAGCATCATCAAGATTAGCCCGTGAAATAGCACGAGCTTCAATCATTTTCTTTTGACGATCTAAATTTTTTTGAGCAAGAGAGAGATAGGCTTCTTGTTCTACCAAGCTTGCATGGTAATGAGATAATATTGCTTTTCTCTTTTTTAAATCATTCTCCTGATCTGTAGGATCAATTTCTGCTAAAAGATCTCCTTCTTTCACAACACTTCCAGGAGAAACATGCATCGACACAACGCGTCCTGTTGCTCGTGCACCAACAGCAACCAATCTATAAGGACGCACGAGACCAGAAGCTAAAACACTTTCCTCGATATCGCCACGCTTAACAACCTCTGTCATGTAAGTAGGTGTAGAGGTTCCCAAAGAAAGAGAGCGCAGCCATAACAAAAAGATAATAAAAAATGTACCCCCCAAAAACAGAGAACGTTTTTTGCGTTTCATAATGGAATCTTTGATTAACCTTTTTTTCATTTCCTTGCTTTCATACGCAAATGGGTAACACCATCGACTACTTCTGGACGTGACACATCAACCATGTTATCCCAGCCACCCCCCAGCGCTTTCATCAGCGCAATATATTGAATAGCCAAAGAAATGTAGCTATCTTTAAGCGCCATTTGCGAAGAATAATAAGAATGATTAGCGTTTAATAATTCAAGAAAACTAGTATTGCCATTTTCAAAAAGACGCTGTGAAAGTTTTAATGAATGCAGATAAGCCGCATTCGCAACAACAAGCTTTTCTAAGCGATGATGTTCTTGAGTGAATCTCACAAGCGCAGTTTCTACATCTTCTAAGGCCTCCAAAACTGCAGACCTATAGGCAATAAAAGACTGATCACGCTGTGCACGTGCCAAAGCAACAGAAGCTACAACCTGTCCTCCATTAAAAAAAGGAAAACGAAGATTTGGTCCAAAAGACCACCCAATTGTTGAATTTTTCCATAATTGACCAACTGTCGCTGCAACTGTCGAAATATTACCAGTTAAAGTGAGTGCTGGATAACGATCTGCTTCACGCTGACCAATTCGCGCTGTAGCTTGCGCATATCGGCGCTCTGCCCGTCGTAAATCTGGGCGTGTTAATAAAATATCAGCAGGAATTCCTGCCGATATAGGCCAGGGTGGCTGTGGAATTTTCGCATCTTTAGCACTTTTTTGCAAAAGATCATTCAAAGCCATAGGCACACGACCAGTTAAAACGGAAAGACGATGAATACTCCTTGCTAAATTAGCTTCCATCTGTGGTATATCTGCTTCTGTATTGGCCATTTGCGCTTGCGCATTTGAAAAATCAAGCTCCGACACATCACCAGCTTTTAATTTAGCGCTTACTAACTTCAATGTCTTACGCTGTAATGCAGCAATTTGCCGTACAATCAACAGTTTCTGTTGCCAACCACGGACTTCAATATAATTTGTTGCCACGTCTCCCAACAACGTCACCATTGTGGCACGCATATCTTCCACAACCGCTTCAAGGCCATAACGTGCTGCCTCAACTGCCCGTTTATGTCCACCAAAAAAATCAAGTTCCCAGCTTGCATCAAAACCGCCATGATACTGGCTTAAAGACGTATCAGCCTGCCCAGAGCTGCGGTTTCCTGAGATTGAAGTTGATAGGCTTGGCGCAAGATACCCAACAGCCTGCCCTAAACTAGCACGCGCTTCGCGAACCCGCGCTTTAGCAATAGCAACACTATTATTTTCAGCAATAGCATAATTTATTAATTCATTTAAAATAGGATCATTCAAACGCCGCCACCATTCTGCAAGAACGACTGAATGTTTAGGAGTTTGAGAAGAAGAAAGAGACTGTTGTCCCCAAGATGCTGGAACACGAAATGATGTTTTATGATAATCAGGTCCAACTGTACATCCTGATAATACTAGAAAGCATAAAAAAATATTATAAAACAAATCCTTTGAAGCAATCAGCTTTAGATTTCTAACAAGCATTCACTCTCCAATATTTTCCTAGAATCAATCTGTTAACGTTTTATTTACTAAGATTCTTATTTCAAATTTATTTTGAAAAATCAAATATAGTTTGTACTGGAAAGTGATTTAAAAGACAGTTTCACCCTCTTTATTTTGAAAAGTCAAATATAATCTATACTGAAAAGTAATATGAAGGACAGTCTATCCTCTTTATTGTGAAGTAATCAAATATAATCCATCTTGGGAAGTAATATGAAGGACAGTCCCACTCTCTTTATTGTGAAAAATTAAATATAGTCTGTACTGGAACGTGATCTGAAGGACGATCCCATCCTCGTGCAGTACGAAAAATTGAAACATCTGTAACAAAAGGAACCAAATCTGGAGAAGACCAAATATGATCAAGCCGTCGGCCACGATCAGAAAGGGACCAGTTGCGTGCACGATAGCTCCACCATGTATAAAGTTTAGCAGGAACAGGAAAATAAACACGCATCACATCAACCCACCCACCTTGACAACATAAAGCCTGTAAACGCTCAGTTTCTATCGGCGTATGACTTACGACTTTTAATAATTGTTGATGAGACCAGACATCATCTGCCAAAGGAGCAATATTGAGATCCCCCAATAAAAGCGACGACAAACCATCTCCCTCATCGGCATGGATGGAAAACATTTCCTCTAAAAAATCAAGCTTATGACGGAATTTTTCATTCACCTGAGCATCAGGCACATCACCTCCTGCTGGAACATAAAAATTATGAACCCGAAGCTTTTTATCATAAGCTTCAATAACCACCGAGATATGACGGCAATCTTTCTTTTCACAAAAGAGACGCTTTTCAACACTCTTAAAAGGAAAACGTGAAACAATTGCCACGCCGTTGTAAGATTTTTGTCCACTCAATGCAATATGCTTATAACCGGCAGCTTCAAAGGCTTCACGTGGAAATAAGTTATCTGGACATTTTGTTTCTTGTAAGCACAGCACATCTGCAGGAAATTTGTCCAAATAATGAAAAACCTGCGCAAGACGCAAACGAATGGAATTGATATTCCAGGTAGCAATACGAAAAAACATCAATTTCAATTCCTATGATGCGATACTGAAACATTTTTATAGGGAAGTTTAAACATTCCATCAGCAAACCTAACAGCTGTTCGCACATTCATGATTTGAACAGTTGTTTCCAAATTTTGTTGATCAACAATTGTCCATTGTCGCAAAACATAACTTTTAGAATCAAAAACCATTCTTATTTGCCCTCTGCCAATAGTTTTATCACGCAAAACCATCATCACAGCCCCCGGATACTCATGAAAATCCAATAATCTCCCTGATGATAAATCAATTTTATCACTTAATAAAAATTTCATTGGAGTTTGAGAAAGTTTAGAAAAATTCCAAGTATTCAAAACACGATTATGAATGCCCACAAATTGACCGTCTGCTATAATTTGTAAAGGCCATTTTTTGTAAGAAAAACGAATCTTTCCTGGACGCTCTAAGTAAAATTTTCCTTCTGTTATTTTCCCTTTTGGACTAAACTGAATAAAATCACCGGTCATTGTTTTTATTGCCGCAAAATGATTGGCAATTTTTTGTGCCCGCATCACCTGGCTAGATGATTGTGATAAAGCAGGAAAAGCTAAAAACAAAAAGATAATCACTTTAGTGAATCCAAACACTTTTCTCCACCTTAAAAAAAACGTTTTCATAAAAATGCTCCTGAGCAATACATATTTACTGCAAATATACATGATCAATAAATGACCTTCTTTAAAGGATATTGTTTGAAAAAAACAAAAAGACTTTTATTTTAAAAAGATTCTTCTTTCGCAGGAACTAAAATGTCTCGTTTACCCGCGTGATTGGCCGGCCCAATAATTCCTTCTTCTTCCATACGCTCAATTAAAGAAGCAGCACGGTTATAGCCAATTCCTAAACGACGTTGAATATAAGAAGTTGAAGCTTTACGGTCACGAAGAACAACTGCAACGGCTTGACTATATGGGTCATCTGCTGGAGGAGAAGTAAGCGAAACATCGGCACCATGTTCTGCAGTTTCTTGTGTAATGGTTTCCAAATAATCAGGCAGCGCCTGCGCTTTAAGATGTGCGACAACTTGCTCAACCTCATCATCAGAGACAAATGGCCCATGAACACGTTGGATACGCCCTCCCCCCATCATGAAAAGCATATCTCCTTGCCCCAATAACTGCTCAGCCCCCTGCTCACCAAGAATTGTGCGACTATCAATTTTTGAACTCACAGAGAAAGAAATGCGTGTAGGGAAATTGGCTTTTATAGTTCCTGTAATCACATCCACTGAAGGTCGCTGTGTAGCCATAATGACATGAATGCCAGCAGCACGCGCCATTTGTGCTAAGCGTTGTACTGCTCCTTCAATATCTTTTCCAGCAACCATCATCAGATCTGCCATTTCATCGATAATAACAACGATATAGGACATAGGACTTAAATCAAGATTTTCTGTTTCATAAAGGGGTTCACCGGTCTCACGATCAAATCCAACTTGAACTGTACGCACCATTGCTTCACCTTGGCTCTCTGCCTCTTTAAGCCGCGCATTAAATCCATCAATATTGCGGACTCCCACTTTGGACATTTTGCTGTAGCGTTCTTCCATTTCACGAACGGCCCATTTAAGCGCAATCACTGCTTTTTTAGGATCTGTTACCACAGGCGTTAACAAGTGTGGAATACCATCATAAACTGAAAGCTCAAGCATTTTAGGATCAACCATGATTAAACGACATTCCTCAGGTGTCATACGGTAAAGAAGTGATAAAATCATAGTATTAATAGCAACAGATTTTCCTGAACCTGTTGTCCCCGCAACCAAAAGATGCGGCATTTTTGCTAAATCCGCAATCACCGTTTCACCGCCTATTGTCTTACCTAAAGCAAGCCCTAATTTTGCTTTGCTATCTGTGAAGTCTTTTGCCTGCAAAATTTCTCTTAAATACACCATCTCACGTTTTGCATTAGGCAATTCTATTCCAATTACATTACGTCCTGGAACCACAGCAACACGCGCTGATATCGCGCGCATAGAGCGTGCAATATCATCCGCTAAACCAATGATGCGAGAAGACTTAATGCCAGCAGCTGGCTCAAATTCATATAAAGTCACGACTGGGCCAGGACAAGCATCAATAATTTTTCCCTTAACCCCGAAATCTAATAGGATACCTTCAAGCTCGCGAGAATTTTTTTTCAAAACACTAGGAGAAAGTTGTGCATCTTTTACTGCCGATGAAGGAACTGAAAGATAATCCAAAACTGGAAGAAGAAAACCATTTTTTGAAGAAGATGCTAAAGACTTAAAGGAACGGCTTTTAACGGAAGAATCAGACATCTGATTTTTATGTTGTTTACCTTGCGTTTTTTCATCAAAAAAAACTGGCTCAACTCGATCCAGCAACTTTTCTTGTTTTTTCGACTGCCGATTCGAGCGAAAAAAATGGAAAAATCGTGCTTGTAAAAAATAAAACAAATGTAAAACTGCTCCAAAAGTTGTAGCAAAAAAACCGTTTTGTACTTCGTCCACAGAATTTTCCTCATCTTCAGACATATCAAAAACTGGATCCACAACTTCAGCCTTCTGATTTTTTCTCTCTTCTCTTTCATTTATTTTGCGCCGCCAGACAACATTACCAGCAAAAGAAGCCACCACAATTCCCAAAAATGCAAGAATAACTCCCAAGAGCACACTCTGGAAAGGAGAAGGAAAAAAAGGAAAAACTAAATAAAAAGCATTTAAAATTTTATCACCTAAAACACCCCCTAACCCTATAGGCAATGGCCAATATGTAAACGAAACCAACGGTGTCATAAAAGCAAAAGACATTAAAAGAAAAACCGTTGATAACACCCATAAACAAAAGCGAAAAATTAAGTTATGAATATCTTTTTGTGCTAACAAAAGAAATGACCAAAAAAGTGGTGGTAATAAAACACCAAGACTTGCCAAACCAAAAAACTGCATGACAAAATCTGAAAAAATAGCACCTGTCCACCCCATAAAATTTGTAACTTCATTTGAAGTTGCATACGTCAATGACGGATCTGCAACATTCCAAGTCACTAAAGCTAAAACACAAAAAATGATGAAGCCCAACAGCCCAAGCCCAATGAAGACACCAATCTGACGTAAAAACATCCTAATGAGAGGAGACCCTTGAGAGCTTGACGCTTCTAACAAATCATAAGGAGGGGAATTCTGATGCATTCATCAATCCTAAATACAAAGCTCTCATAAATCTTATATTACCCCCCCTTGCACTGCAACTAAAGAATTATAAAATAGTGGTTCAAAAATGTTAATACAGCTTTAACCATCATAATAATAATTTTCTTTAATATTGTACAAAAATGATATTTAATAAAGGTATTGATTTTTTAAAAAGTAATAAAAAGAAACGTTGTGTATTCTGATCTCGATAATAACACAAAGCAATGTGATCTCTTAATAGCCGGGGGTGGAGCTGCTGGTTTAACGACAGCAATAGCGCTTAAACAAGCTGCACCTAGTCTGAATATTAATATCGTTGATGCATCTCCTTCAGGGAATATTCCCACTTTCAATATACGAACAACTGCTCTCACTGCCGCTTCTATTCGTATGTTTAAACAATTGCAATGCTGGGAAAATATCAAACCAGATGCCCAACCTATTCATTCAATGATAATTACTGATTCAAATACAAATGACCCTATCAAGCCAAATTTTTTAACCTTTGGAGAAGATACTTCTCTCAATGAGCCCTTTGCAACAATGGTTGAACATAAAAAACTTATCAGTGTTTTAAAAAGCCGTGCAAAACATCTCAATATTGCTTTCATAAAAAACATACGTGTTGTTGATTTTCGCCAGGAAAAACAATACACAACTGTCACTTTAAGCAATGAAGAGATATTACAAACAAAGTTGTTGATTGCTGCTGATGGAGCCCATTCTCAATTACGCGAAAAAGCAGGCCTTAAAAGTTTTTCTCGCCCTTATAAGCAGACAGCAATTATATGTATAATTGAACATGAAAAACCTCATAATGGTCAAGCAGTCCAGCATTTTTTACCTGCTGGACCTTTTGCTATTCTCCCTCTCAAAGGAAACCGATCAGCCATCGTATGGAATGAGCATCACCACACTGCTCAATATTACTTGAAAGCTGATTCTATTATTTTTGAAACAGAAATTGAAAAACGTATTGGCCACCGATTAGGAAAACTCTCATGGAATGGAGAACGTCAGTCTTTTCCGTTAACTCTTTCCTTAACACGCCAATGTATTAAACCTCGTTTTGCTCTTGTTGGTGACGCTGCTCATACAATTCATCCCATCGCAGGACAAGGGCTTAACTTAGGGCTATGCGATAGTGCTGCTTTGGCTGAGGTTATTATAGATACAGTGCGATTAGGTCTTGATATTGGTTCCATCATTGCCCTCGAACGCTATCAAAGCTGGAGACGTTTTGAAATTGTACGCATGGCTCTGAGCAATGATTGGCTTAATAAACTCTTTTCGAATGATAGCCTTTTTTTGCGAACGTTTCGCGATATTGGACTTGGAATTGTTAATCAAATGCCTAAAATGAAACAATACCTTATTCAAGAAGCTTCTGGGCTTACTCCCAACGCACCACGCCTTTTGCGCGGACTCCCTCTCTAATCAAAAACTAAAAACTCTCCCGCGCTTTATAGGTTATGCATCAATCTTCCTTTTATTGGAATAAATTTATCCAAAACATCGTTCCCTTCTAAAAACCTCTTACCATTTTTATAATGCTAAATCATCTTTAATATTAAGCTTAAAAAAACTTATACATAAGTACGCTTTTTAAAATAGTATTTACAAACTTTCCGTCTGTGCACCCTTCATACACCAGAAAACACTTTAAAAACTCCCCTAATCAAAATCCGTATGACTAAAAATAGAATCAATCAATATGTGATAACCTTTCGAATTTAATGCGTTTATTTATGTTTGTTATACAAATAAAGCCCAACAAGGTAGAATATATTAAACATCGCATTAGATATTTTGATGCAGAGAATTATCGCAACAATATATTATTTCAATTTACTATAAATGATTCTCTATAGCTCATTCAAATTGCATATGTGTTGCTATGATACCTCTAGCTCCTCAAGAGAATAACCACTTTCTAACCATTCTTTAATCCATTTAGGTTTACGTCCACGCCCATTCCATAATTCCCATTGATTATTAGGGTTTCTATAACAGCGTTCTTTACTGACAAGATCTGCGATATCTATTCCATGTGCATTAGCAATTTCAAGGATTTTTTGCCTTGCATGCTGCTTTTCTTTGGCTTGCCGTTTTTTCAATTCCACATCAATTTGAGCGCGCATTTCTTGTAATTCAGCAAGATTCATGTGCTTGAAATCATTCACCTTATTACCTCCCTCGCAAAAAAGAATTATGCCTCGTCATATTTTGAACACAATTTATAGACAATTTCTCTTTGTTTCTTATCGAAATTAGAATTGTGATGAGTATATCACTTTTACGGAGGTGTATTTTGGACCACAGAAAGTTGTTTGTTTGTGTACCGGCTACCACCACTTTATTCTTTTTCGATTCAATTTCTGGAATTGGGAAACAAAGATCAGCAGCATCGTTCTGCCTCTCTAATTTCCGTAGCCTAGAAACCAAAAACAAATATAAATCGCTAACATATAAGTTATTGCAATCCTTCACAAAGGACAAGTCCTTCGTATGTAACAGTGTAGTAATTTATTTTGGCAATAAGAAGTATTTGAATTCTCGGATAGTTGTAGCTTTATATAAATCGCTTTTCAAAAAAATAAAGCTAGTAAGGGCTCGTACTAAGCAATCACTCCTAATAAACCAAAGAGGAAAGTTTTCGTTTAAGTCTGTTTTATTCCTTTACAATATTTCTCATTTGTTCCGTATATTTAGCATAAATTCATGCGTTGATTGTGTATCAATGCACTCCAAAGACATTTTGAGGAGCTATAGGGTTTGTGATCGTAAGGAGCTTATTTTTGGATTAAGTAATTTCATTCAACAAATTTACAATAATGCTAGACAGAAGTGTTTGCGCAATCTGCATAACATTAATGTTGATACCCGTGAAATTTTTTATCATTTGGTGCTTTGCAAATGACTATTCCAAACTTTGTGACGCGTATGACTGCATACATTTCTGCTATTAATGCAACGATGTTTTCGTTTGTTTGCCAAACTTTAAAAGTTGGCTATGCACTAAAAGGTAATGGAAACTATGACTTGTTACGTTACTTGTCTGTATCTGAAAAGGTAAAGATAATAGTTCACCAGCCTAAATATAATAAATATGACCGTCATATAGGGTTGAGAGAAGCGGATATAGAAACTCTTAAACGACTCATTGATTTACCTAATTTATGCAAAAGGCTTAAAATTATACAAATTTCTCTAACTCATTGCCGCAAAGGTGTAACATTACAGTATAGATTTAAGGATATCACGCGACAACCCGTTTTAAGCTTTTACAATATAAATGATTTTAAGCATGGCTTTTTAAGTTCTTGCGTAAAAAAAGTCACCTCATATGTGAGAGTGCAAGCTTTTGTGTTCATATCTTTAAATGATAAATTACAAAAGCTGATACAATTCCAAATTAAAAAGCAAGAGGAGATGGTATAATGAAGTCTTCGACTGTTTTTCAAAAAAATTGGTGGGTGCATTTAAACATACAATGGTAACGTTTGTGATGCTTTTGCAGCAGAATATTTTCTCTTATTTCAAGGGTAAAAGTGATGCTTTAGCACTTATAAGTTAAAGTTTTAATTTTTAAAGGATGCATTGATGAAAATTGGATAAAAGAATATTAAAGCTCTAATTAGTAAGATTGGATGAAATCTATTCTAATTGAGGGCTAAAAAATGAAAATGATAGAACAAAATAGTGTTGATATAGCATTTAATCAAAAAGAAGCACGTGAAGTTACGGTTGTAATGCGTTCAGAACGAGAGTGGTATTTTACATTTGTTGCAGATGATCCAATAACTGGAAAACCAGATAAATATGCACTTCTTACGCAGAGAGGCAAGTTGAGAACTTGGGTTGATCCTAAATATCTCTTTAAGTTTCTTCATGAAAGAGGTGTTGTTTGCGGCAATTTCAATCTTAATCAGGATAAATAGTATGAAGAAACTAAATGTTATAAAAAAAGTAGGCAACAGTAAAATTGTTGAGACTACCTCAATTGTTGCTATACTTTTTATATCTCATTCTGTCTATGCTCAAGCACCACAACAAACGACAGGTTTAAAAAAAGCTGCAAGCGCCTTACAAACCTTAAAGGATCAGTTAGATTTGATAATTCCTGTTGCAGCTGCTGTCATACTTTTATGTTTAGCAATTGGTTATGCGGGACGTTTCATTGAAAGAGATACATTCTTACGTTGGTCTGTCGGTGTCATCCTCGCTGGATCAGCAGCAGAGATTAGTAAGATGTTTTTTGATCATAAGTAATGTCAATAACAAGCTGTATAATATGTACAAACAATATGACACAAAATGTTTATATAAAAAAATGTAAACGCGATTATGATTTTATCATTTTTTCTAAGATAAAATAAATATTGTTTAAATAGTTTTAATATTGATTAAGGATAAAAGATATGAGAGACTTAACAACTTTTCAGTCAAAGATGAATAATAAAATCACTTTTGCTATTGCGGCTATGACCATATTCTTTATGGATAATCCTGCATTTGCTAAAGATGAACTGAAAAAAGCTAAAGATACTATAGACTCTCTGCAAACAGAATTGGGTAAAATCGTTCCTACTTTGGCCGCTGTCATACTTTTATGTTTAGCAATCAGTTATGCAGGGCGTTTCATTGAAAGAGATACATTCTTACGTTGGTCTGTCGGTGTCATCCTCGCTGGATCAGCAGCAGAGATTAGTAAGCTGTTAATAGGATAATGAAATTATCTTAAACTATAGAACACAAAACGTTTTATTTAGAAATAATATTTGGTATAATAGTTGTCATATGTAAACGGTTATACTGTTTATACTATAATAGTAATAAATA